>JAZMZV010000217.1:0-13943 GCA_045586185.1 Thermoguttaceae bacterium
CCGTTTTTATTATATATTATATCCGTTTATGCAAGTTTAGTTTTAATTCCGATTATTTTGTTGAGCATTGAAACATACGATTTTTTTAATCGAAAAAAATATAATCATTGTATAAAGTCTGAAACTGATTATTGGAAAACATCAATCTATTGTATATGTCAGCGTTTTCGATATAGCTTTATTGGAGAAATGATTTATATTTTTCTCTATTTTGTAATGTTTGGAGCGCTTTTGTGGGGGGCGCCTTCAGCTTTATACGCTTTTTGCGACTTATTCACTAAAACAAATAATTCTATACACTATAGCGATGGGCAAGGAGAAGGGTGGTCTGGTCTTGCATGGGGATTGATGTTCTTAATGGTTAATATTATTGTTACTCTTATCATATTAATTATTTTCTTTTACGTTCTCATTCGTCGAATTTATAAATATAAGAATAAAGGAACCAAAAGAAAAAAGTTGAAAGCTATTAAAAGAAAAGAACTTCAAGTTTCCCAATTTCAGCCGGACGAGCAACTGTATTTCGACGAAGAAAAGGCGTCTGAAAAGTAAGACGCGAGCAGACGTTTTATTACTGAAAGAATCATAATCAAAGACCGCTCGTCTATATAGACAAGCGGTCGAATTATGTTAATCAATCTATTTCTCAGCGTCAGCCGTTGCTGTAACAGCTTCCGCCGGAGCGGCTTCTTCTTTTTTCTCGGCTCCGGTGATGGACGGCAGGATGTCGACGCCGGCGACTTCTTTCATGACTTCGAGCATCGGCGGGAGCGTTTTCGCCATGCCGGTAAGCCAGTTGCCCGTTGCCGTCTGACCGTCTTTACCAGTCCCGTCCCAAACGACGACTTTGTCGAACTTGATGTTGGAAATTGCCTTGGCGGAGGACTCGATCAGGTTGTCGAAATGTTCCAGCATCAGGAGCTTAAACGCAGATTCCGCGCCGCCGCACGCCTCGATAATCTTCTGAAGACCTTCGCCTTTTCGAGCGAGGATTTCGTACTCGCCGCGGGCTTTGGCTTCCAGTTCGGCATAGATTTCCGCCGCGCGGCCAGCCGCCTCAACGCGACGCTTTTCGGCTTCTGCTTCCGCCTCGACGATGATCTTCGCCTTTTCAGCTTTTGCCGGGGCTTCCAGCTCGGCGCGCCGTTGGGCTTCAATGCGAATCGCCTCGGCTTCCGCCGCCTTTGCCAAAGCCAGATGTTCCGCTTCCTTAACGGCGGCTTCGGCAACGGCTTTTTTCGTACCACCCGCCTGGAACGCTTCCGCCTGCTTGATCATCAACTCGGCTTTAGACGCTGCAATAACGGCTTGTGACACGTTTTCGCCCTCGATTGCCTTTGCGTTGGCGTCTGCCAGACGAATTCGCATTTCCCGTTCCGCTTCTTTGATTTCGGCTTCCTTCTGGAATTCCGCCTGCTGTTGAGCAACGCGTTCCTGTTTGGTGAACTCGGCAACCTGAATGTTCTTGTCGCGTTCGGACTTTTTAACTTCGGCTTCCTTCTGGAACTCCGCCTGCTGTTCGCCGATAATTTGTTCTTTCGCCAGGTCAGCCAGACGAATCTGCTGATCTCGTTCCGCCTCGCGAGTTCCGATATTCATGTCGCGATTGGCTTCCGAAACGCGAACCGCCTTTTCCCGTTCTGCGTTGGCAACGGCGACGGCGCCCATCTTTTCGTTTTCCGCAACGTCGCCGCGCGCTTTCTGAATCGCTTCAGACGCCGCTTTCTGACCGATCGCTTCGATGTACCCGGACTCGTCGGTAATGTCGGTGATGTTGACGTTGATGAGAATCAGACCGATTTTTCGCAGTTCCGGTTCCAGAGAATGCTGAATCTTCTCCAGGAACTTGTCACGGTCGCGGTTGATGTCTTCAATCGGCATGGACGCGATAACCTGTCGCAGCTGACCGAAAATGATGTCTTCCGCCTGCTTTTTGATTTCCCCGAAGGACAAGCCGAGAAGTCGAACAGCCGCGTTTTGCATCAGGTCGTCGGACGTGCCGATGGCGACTGTAAACACGCTGGGGACGTTGACGCGGATGTTTTCCAGCGACAGCGCGCCGCGGAGAGGAACTTCAATCTGCATCGGTTCCAAAGACAGCCAGGCGTAATCCTGAATAAACGGCTTGACGAATCGAGCGCCACCGGCAATGCAGACTGCCGATTTGCCTTTTTCCGTCATACCGAAAATGACAAGAATCCGGTTACTGGGGCAGCGTTTATAACATTTCAGAAAGAGAATAAACAGCCCTGCAAGCAGCAAAATAATCAATCCGATAAAAACCGCCGGATAAAACATTGATGACTCCATAAAATTGTTAATCTGAGAGAGGGGTAATAAATTTGTCATGGTTATTTCCTCTGAAAGTATATTGGTTGATATTGTAACAGGAACTTCCAATAATAATCAGAAATTCCAATATGGTCTTTCGTCAGTCATTGAGCGTTTAACGCCAAACATGAGCGCCGTTCTCGAAATTGCATATTAACAACTTTTCGAATGTAGAATACGCAATTTATGATAATTATACCACCTTTTAAAGAAAAAACATGAGAAAACAGGAGAGATAAATAAAAAACAATTAAAAATATTTAAGATGAATGGAATGTAGTGATTGTAACGAATATAACGGCTAAGAAATCATTGCGAGCGCTTTTGATCCAGGAATCAACGCCTGTTGATTTGGCTTGTTTTGTTCTTTGGGATTGAAGCGTTCGAGCGTTCGGACGCGCAGAGTAAAGGCAAGGTAAGAGCGCGGCATCTTCACAAGATGAGTATAATACTCGCAGTAAGAGTTTAATTTGCAACCCATTTTTAGGAGATAGATTCATGAATGTCAATACAGTACTGAAATTTACAGGACTGCTGCTGTTGATTATCGGCGGTCTGAACTGGGGATTGGTTGGTCTTTTCGACTTCAACCTGGTAAGCTATATATTCGGCGACAACTCGTTTTTGACGCGAACGATTTACATTCTCGTTGGATTGGGATCTTTGGGCGTTACCGCCGCCTTGCCGGAATTGCTGAGCTTTTCCGACTCGGAAAAATACGTTTAGAGATTCATTCAGAAAGCGCCAATCGCATCAAACATTGAAAGGCGGTAATATTTGTTTTGTTACCGCCTTTCATTCATTCCTGACTACAGCGTTGTTCTATTTGCGGTCTGCTTCTTCCGCCATGCGTTTCATGCCTTCGTCATTGCTGATTTTCGGAATGTATCCGAAGTCCCGCTTGGCGGCAGAGATGTTGAAATAGTTGCTTACAGACAGCTGAATCGCGAGAAATTTTGACATGGGCGGGTCGGATTCTCGCCTGATAATCGACCAGATTAAATCGTAGACCGCGCCGATAGCGTAGGCGGCAGAAAACGACATCGCCTTTTTAACGGGCGGCAGATGGTAAATGTCCAGCAACTGGTCAATCCAGCCCCAACAGTTGACGGGATCGTCTTGTGACAGAAAATACGCTTTTCCAGCAGGCGTAGAATTGGTCCCGGCTGCCATGGCGTCCATGGCGGCAATGTGTCCGTCAGCCGCATTTTCTACGTAGGTTGTATCGACAAGATTTTTTCCCTCTCCGACGCGGCGCAGAATTCCGGCTTTGGCTCTTTGAATCAGACGGGGAATGAGATTGTGGTCGCCGGGCCCCCAAATCAGGTGAGGCCGCAAAGCGCAGGTGGAAAGCGTTTGCCCGTCAGACGTCTGACGACCGTTGAACGACAGCGTTTTCTGTTCCGCCATCGCCTTGCTGCGCGGATAATGAGCGTTAAAGGATTTTGGATATGGCGTCGATTCGTCAACGTTTTCCAAAGAATAATTTGTAAAAACCACGCTGGGGCTGGACGTGTAGACCATTCTGGCGACGTTGCTTTTCAGACAGCCGTTAAGAACGTTTTCCGTCCCAACAACGTTGGTTAACTTGTATCGATTCCAGTTTGCTCCGATTCCAGCTATGGCGGCGACGTGAAACACAGCGTCCACGCCGTTACAGGCTTCTGCCACCGCAGACGAATCCGCCAGGTCGCCCAGGCGCATTTCCATGCCGCGCGCTTCCAGTTCCGGCTGCGGATGTCGAGCGAAGCCGCGAACGGAGTCCCCGCGCGAAATCAGTTTTTCAACAATATGACGTCCCAGAAATCCTCCGGGACCTGTTACGAGATATTTCATTGCAACAAAGTCATTAGCGCCATGCTCAAGCTGGTAAAGTTAAACAATATGTGTAATACAATACTCGGAAGAATCGACTGAGTTCTATAATATAAAAATCCAAATACGAGAGCAAGAGGGATTAAGCAAAGCGGATCTGGAATGAAATGACTGCCGGTTAATATTCGGATAAAAAGCAAAATTATCGCTAATATGTATGTAGGAACAATTATCCAAATCCATTTAACGCCGTAAAACGCCAATTTGGGAGCTTCGCGCCAGGTTCCAAACATGTCTCGCAGCCGCAAACGTCGAACAAAGAAAAGGTAAGAATAACAAATTATGGAAAACAGCGTCCAGGCAACGCACGCCACTGTTACGCTTCGAATAATGCTTTCAATGGATTCTTTTGCCAATTCCTGCGATCGATAATGAACCAAAGCAAAAAATAACGCTGGCAGGACAATGCTTATAACAGATATCAGCCAATTGCAGGTTTTGACATGAAAGTGAAGCCGCTTTCTAAACAGCTGCGTTAAAATGCCTTGAAGACAGTTCTGAAGCCCCGCGCGAAAGAGCAGTTCTTCGTTAATTGGAGCCAATATGCAAGCCATGTAAAATCCCAGACCAATATAAGTCCAGTTTTTTGTCTGAACCAGTCGTAAAACCGGATGCGCTTCGTCTGGTCTTTGTTTGTTTATTTCTGCCGATTGCGCTTGTGAGGCGTCTGATTGTCTCTGTATTTCATGAGCGCTTGGAGAAGGATATAGGACAACAAGCGTTAGCGAAGGCAAAAACAGGAACAACAATGCTGCAAGGAGTAATTCCAAAATATTACAATGCCATAACGAATAACGGCGTTTTGGAATCCACCACGACAGAAATTTTTCCAATATTGAAATCATAAACAGTATTATATCTGAAAACCAAAGTTTAGCAACAGGGGGCGCGAGCGTTTTAGGAATTGCAATAAGTACACAGACCCGTTTGTGAAACAATAGCATGGATCAGTGCAGATTGAGGACGCGTCCGGATTACTAACGGGATTCGATAAAAAGAATGAAAGATATAAAACTCGTCCGTCAAACAAGCGCCTGGAAGGATTGTTATGCTAACACAAACGCTTAATTGACGGACGAGTCAATTTTGGCACGCGGATCTAAAAATCCCGCTATTATACATCAAACAGATTTAATATCTGATTATATGTAACGGATTACATGCAAATCAGACGATTGAAAGCACTGTCGATTTCAACGCTTTCTTTGTCGTCTTCTTCACAGCTTTTTTCTCTGCACTCTTCACAGCCTTTTTCACCTCTTTTTTGGTGGTCTTCTTCAATTCCTTTTTCAGAGTTTTCTTGGCTGCGTCCTTTAACGCTTTTTTCAATTCTTTCTTCATAGCTTTCTCCATGCTAATAAGGGTTGTTGAGAAATATCGAATCAACAGGCAACAATTCGAAAAGAATTATTGTCGTCGACTCATAATGTGCGATAAACATCGCGCAAAAACTTGTTAATTACAACCATTCCAAATCTGCGTTCTGAAAACAGAGCGCGGCAAACAGAACGGTTTGGGAGAGGAAAAACGAACGGGATTTAATATTGCTTTGTCCATTTAACCTCTCTCAAATGATTTATTGGCAAAAACTATTTGTTTTCCGCCTTGATGACGATTCCACCCCAGACAACGGGTATTCCATTATCAGTAAATCCGCCCAGGTTCTTTGCCGGATTGGCAATGCGTTTGCCGCAAACGACAACCTTATCGCCAACGACGGGTTTGATTTTACGAAGACCAACCACCTCAACCGAGCCGTCTTGACCTTCAACGTTAATCGTGTTGATTTGATAACCGTCGCGTTCGGCAACGCTTGACAAATTTCCGACAAACAGAACGCCTGCGTCATCGGATTCGTCTTCAGCGCGAGCCGCCCATTTTTCAGACAGCGCAGAAGCCAAAGCGGCTTTAGTTCCGAAATTGCCCATCGCTGCGCGGACTTTAGCCATCGCGTCTTTGAGCTGGTCGTCAACGGCGCTTGTATCGACAAACGTAGATTTTTCCGCCATGTCGTTCAACGCGGCGTAAACGGTATCGTCAATCTTTTTAGCTGCCTTGAATGCAGCTCCGACGGTTGCGACAGCTTCGCTAACGTCGGCAGACGTGTATTGAGGCGCGTTGATTACGCCGGGTTCAACCGGTTCGTCGTCCGCAAGAACGTCTACAGGTTCAGCGGCGTTGTCAGCGCCGTCATTTCCCAGGAATGCGTCTGGATCAAAGGAACCGTCGTCTTCTGCAGCTGCGTTATCGGCGGGAGCTTCGTCTTCTGCTGCAGCGTCATCCGCCGGATTGGCGTTTTCTTCATCAGCGGCGGGCGCTGGTTTGTCGGTGGGATTCTCAGCAGGCGTTTGCGCTGCGTTATCTGCCGTTCTGCCGGGGAAAACAAACATCGCCCAATCTGGCCACCATTCCGGAATATACTTATAGGTTGACGGAATGCCAGGCGCAGGAATTGGAATATTAGACTGCGCTCCAGTTGTCATCTCAATAAGCGCCATGACGTACGGGAAGAGAATAAACGCCAGCAAACCTCCCATAACGATGCCTAAAATGCCGCCGCCCTTCTTTTTTTCCGTCTTTGGACGGGCAGGGCGCCTTCGTTTGCTGGTCGCGGCCGGTTCGCTGCCGGCAGACATGTCGAACCCGCCTGTTGTCGGTTGGGCTTCTCCCAATGAGAATCCGCCTGTCGCTTCTTTCTCTGGAACCGTCAGGAGTTCTGCTGGAATCAACGAGGTCAGATCAAGCGGTTCGCCTGTTTCAACGTCGATCAGTTCGCTAAGCTGATATTCCTGATCTCCGTCAGGAATGCGAATTCGTTTATCCAACGCAGCAGGGGCGGGGACGGTTTCTTCAAACGCTTCCACTTCAGGAATATCTTCGGGCTGTTCTTCAAACGCTTCCGCTTCGGGAACGTCTTCCGGTTGTTCTTCAAACGCTTCCGCTTCGGGAACGTCTTCGGACTGATCTTCAAACGCTTCCACTTCGGGAATATCTTCGGACTGTTCGTCATAAACTTCCGCAACAGGAATGTTTTCGTCAGCTTCGGTTTCGTCTGGAATAATATTGGAATCGTCTTCCACAACGCCCTCTTCTTCCAACGCCTGTTCAGGAATATCCGGTACAAATTGAGGGGATTCTTCTTTGGCGTCTTCAGTGAAAAGACTATCAAGATCTATATCGTCGCTTTGAATTGATTCGTCTGAATCCTGAGTATCATTAGGCGTCCATTCAAACGGAGAACTGTTATCCGAAACGCTGTATTCTGTATCCGCGTCGGAGTTATTCGGATTAAATGAAAACGTATTATTGTTTTCGTCGTCCGGATTTTCGGGGTTATTATTGTTACCAAAATTAAAATCCATGATTACCTCAATTATTCTTCATTAAATGAAACAAATTTAACAAATTTGCGTGTGTGCCTTCAAAGGAAACGTAAGGAACCGCTTCTGACGTTTCTCCGGAATGTGAGAAGCGGTTTGAACCAATATATTAAAGCGTTAAATAAAAATGTGGTAAAGACGATTAAATAATGCCGCCGCCATGATCGTCAACCGCCGGTTTTGTATTTCTTCTTGGGTTTTGACGACCCTCGTCTTCCATTTGTCCGCCTCTGCTATAGTTTGTCGTTGACGAACTCATATCAGGCTTGTTGGATTTCAAATAAACAACAGGCTTGTCTTTATCTTCTGACAGAACGAATACCTTGCCGTCCTGCGACATTAACAGCGCGCGAGCTGGCGGCATGGGAAGTCCCTTGAAGAGGGCGCCTGTTTGTTTTGTTTTGCTGGAAAAATCCAAAACAACGTCATTTGTAACAAAATTCGCAACGCCCGGCTGTTCGCGGAACGAATCCTCTGACTGGTTGTTGAATTCGGTGTTATAGAAATTCAACACCATCCCAGGCAGAGCGTTCTCTTTGTTGAGACTCTTGGAAATTTCCAAACCTTTGACTTCGTCGAATTTCAAAATCAGCAATTGACCCAGAGGTCCGGCGTAATCGTCAAGTTTTGGGGCGGTTTGCGAAGGACGCTCCGTTCTGGCGCCAATGCAGTACAGACGCGTATCGAGTGGAACTTCCGCTACCGGAGACGGTTGACTCCAATCGCCCTCGATAAACGGACTGACGGTAATCGCCTCAGATTCGACATACTCTGATTTGACGTTATAGTTGGGGTTTTTCAAAACCAGCTTGATTCGGTAACGATATTGTTTTCCTCCTTCAACTTTCGTATCAAAAAATCGGAACAGTTTATATGTTGGAATCGCCTGAGGTTTGTCCCGTTCCATTCCTTCAGCCGGCGCGACAGGGGCGTCCAGCTCGTCTTCCATCGGTTCTTCATTTCGAGAGACGACAGTAATAATCGGGATTTCAGGCAAGTGAGCGCAATCCGCTCCCCATTGGTGTTTTGAAAGATTCATTAACGGCATTGCCATGGCAACCGGCACAGGAAGCGAACCCGCTTGTTCAGGCTTTTTGGTTGAGGCGGTAATTGGCGTAGGTTGAGTTGTAAGAAACTCTTGTTCTACAACCTCGTTTCCGGAACTGGCGCTGTAACGTCTGTTGATAAGAACGGATTCTTTAACGTCCAGCGGTTTCCAGCCTTGAGAACCAGAGCTGGTAATTTCTTCTCGTTCAATATAAAATGAATAGTAGGAAGGACGATCCGAATCCGGATACTTTACGTCAGAGTTTCGGAACGTCTCAAAAAATCTCTTTTCCTGTTCAAGATTGGGAATCAAGGCGGTTACAACAACCCAACGAACGCCTGGGGTAAGCTTGAGCTGAGTTTTCCCTGCATTCTGACCCGAACGGGGAGAAACGCTCGATTCGTTGCGGATATCCGGGCAGAACCCGACTCCGGAGCTGACCTGAAGCGAAGTAACGCTTAAAACCGGAGGCTGAGTTCTTTTAACCTGCGGTTGAGCAATTGGATGACGGAAGCTGTTATTCATTTCCAGCAATGACAACGCATGCGGAGAAATGGATTTGGCTGACAACTCCGCTTCCTTTTCGTAGTCAATGGCGGTGTACTGAGAAACGTCCGGCTGTGAATTTTCCAGCTTCATCCTTCCATTTTTAACGCTGTCTTCAAACTGAGACTGAGAAATGGATAACGGCTTAAGTGAAAATCCGCCCCAAACCATAAGGAGGAACCCCAGCACGAAAAATCCGAAAATAACTTTTTCGGTGTGATTCACAAAAAAGTTTTTCAACGAATCCTTATTAAAACTCATGATTGTTTAAACCTGTTAAAATCCAATTATATAAAATGAAATCAAAAAAATGATTCTAAATCAATTTCTTGTTATTGATCGGAATTGTCTCCGGCGTCTGCAGGAGCGTCTTCATTGTCGGCGGCTTCTTCGTTTTCTGCATCGCTGTTTTCGGAATCTTCAGCCGAACCTTCAGACTTTTCGCTCATTCCCGGGAAAATCTCCATCGAAGGTTCGTTGAACAAACTGATAATTCCGTAAATATCAACGACAATCTCATCGCTTTCGATTTTTAAGTTGTCTTTATTTGAATGCGATCGTTCAGAATTTCTGGATGAGCCGCGGCGGGATGCTTTTCCTGTTCCTCTGCCTCCTCTGGAAGAACTGTCACTTGCCGCTCCTCCTTCACTATCCGGATTGTCTTCTTCAAATCGAGAGAAGTCAAAGGTTGGCGTCCAGCCTTGACCGGGATTGATTACAACCAGTTTAATATCAACCGGCTTTTCGGCGTTAGCAAGAACCGACATCAAATCAGACAGACGATTCTGCTTGATAACCAGCGACATGTAAACAGGAACGTTTCGGGTTTTGCTGACGTTTATTCCAGCTGAAGAAACGTTAATGCTGGCATTGTATTGTTCGGCAGAAAGACCACGGCCGTTTTGATCGACGTAACGCATGTCATACAATTCGCGAAATTCTTTTTTCAGGGCTTCGCCGCCTTCGCCGCCGACAGAACTGTCTGACGATGACGCATCCATGCCTCCTTCGGCTCCGCCTTCTTCGCCTTCCATGCTTGTTTTGGAAAAGCTCTTTTCGTCAAAGAAGCCCGTTTCCAAACGAGTCTGGAATTTTTCGATTGCATCGTTAGTAATAACAAGAGAGCGAATTTCTTTAAGCGAAGCGTTGGTTCGATTGTCGACGCCTTCGTTTAACGATTTAATGGAGTCAATAAGATTTTTGAAAATCCAAAAATCTTCCTGGGCCACGCGAATTTGAAGCGTTGTCGGAATGCGCTGCCAGGAAAAATGGTTTTCGATCAAATCGTTAATGTCTTTTTCTGACCATATAACCAGCTCTTTTTTAGTTGTTGAAGCCGTTTCGTTCTGAGACGAGGAAACAGCGTTCGCCAATTCGGCGGTTGCCGAGTCCATGTTAACGCGTCCGATTTCATCGTCAATTGCAATGCCGTTTTTGTCTCGTTCAGAAACCAAATTGAGCGTATCAATCATTTTTTTGAATTCTTCAACGATACGGTATCGATACTGCTCTGCGCCTTCGCCGCTGATTCTATCGGCAGTAAAGTCAACCGGACGATCGTTAATAATGATTTCCGGCCATTGGTTGTTCTCGTTTTGTTTGTTGTAGAGCAATTCCCACGCATTGAAAACGTTTTTCATCAAATTGTTTTTCTTGCGTTCAACCGCCTTGATCATTTTTTCGTTAGGCGGATTTTGGGGAATGCTGTCAACGCCGCTTTTGCTTTGAGTAAAGCTGGACTCGTTTGAGGTGAACTCTTTATCCAAAGCTCCGGTTGATGAACTCCAGAAAAACAGCGCCAATCCCAAGGCTATCAGGCATACGGGCCAGAAATAGTATTTTTTGGCAAATCGAAGTGCGTTATCCATTTATTTTATTTCCTTAACAAAAGGCATTTGAAAAATTTATACTGAATAAATTATACGGAATGAAAACAAAACGTTAGTTGGCTGAATCGTCGGCAGACTCTTCTTCTTCCGCTTTTTGAGCGGCTTCCTGCTCTGCTTTTTCTTTAGCCAAACGTTCCATTTCTTCCAGCGTTGCTTGACGGTTAATTTCTCGCTGAAGCGGGTCTGTGGGCGTCCAGAGGAACTGAATGATAAACGGGTATTTGTTCAGTTTGACGGATTTGGATTTATTGGATTCCACGCCGCCGGTTGGACCGCCTGCATCTGTCATGCCGCGTCCGTCGTCGGATGCTTTAGGCGCCGAGCCAACCCCGTCGTTTCGTTCTTCATAAAGAGGAACAATCACTTCTTTGATTTCGCAAATGCCGGGAGCTTCAATCAAAACGGGATAGGAAACGCCCATTTGTTCCATGGTGTACCAAACGCCGTCTTTGTCGTCGCCTTCCGCTTTGCGAGGAATAAACTTTTTGGACTTGGGCGATGAAGACTCGCCGTCTTCCGAATCGCCAGAGCCGTCTTCCGCCTGCTCGCTGAGCATTTTGGCGGTCTGTTCTTCAACCCACGAAGCGAAGGTCGGAGGCAGAGCCAGTTTGATTCGCCCTTCCTGCAAATTTTTGATAATGCGTTCTCGAACGAAGTTCGCCCCTTCAGGAGCTACGGTTTTATCGTCTGGAAGCCTGTTATGATAATGGAAGCCGGTAATCTGAACAAGCCACGTTTTGGGAACTGCGGATTCGCCGTCGCCAGAGGAATCGGACGATGACGAGTCGCCGCTTTGTCCTTCAGCAGCTGAAGCATCGGCGTTTTCTTCCCCGTTGGCGGGTTGTTCTGACGCGTTGGGTTTATAGTAACGCGCTTTGGTTACGTATTCTTTCCAAAGCTCGACCTTTGAAAACGGCTGAGCTTCAATATTTTCAATCTGAACCTGATTGCGTCTTTGAATGGGAATGTCTTGAACGTTTGTTCCCGCCGGGTCAGAGGGCAGGGCGGCGTCAATGACTTTCATCAGTTCCAGCCATTCAACGGAACGTCCTGCATGGGTAAGCAAATCGTTTCCGATTTCTTTATTCTCATTGAATTTTTTGTCTTCTTCCTCTTTTTGAGAATTAAAAGAACTGACTTCGCTGGTAATTGATTTCGCCTGACTGACCAAAGACTGGAAAGCAGAGTTTTGTGAAGTTTGCCAGTGCGAAACGTGAGAGCCAAAACTGATTGTCGCGCCCAAAAGCAGCAAAGCCGCAGCCGTTGCCATCCAGGGTTTTTTGGAGTTGATAATTCTGGCGTGAACGATTTCTCGAGGCAGGAAGTTCGTGCCCAGTTCCGCCATACCCAAACCCTGGAGACACAGTCCGTAACAGACGGCAAACGTTTTGATGTTGTCTGTAAACGAGGGATTGTTTTTAATTTCCGTCAAATTGATGTTGTTAAAATCGTTGGCGACTTCAACGGTAATGCCCAGGTTTTGTTCAAGATATTTTCTCAAGCCGGCAAGTTGAATCGCGTTGCCGAATCCGACAATTTTGTCAATGGCAGCGTAACGGTCAAGACTGATAAAGTACCGGATTGATCGCTGAATTTCGTCTACGAAGTTGCTGAACACAGATCGCATGGACTGGAACAGAGCTTTTTTATCCGTCGACGCGTTGGCGTTGCGTTTGAGATGTTCCGCCTTGGCGAAGGTCAGCTTCATTTCGGTTGTCAAAGCCTTGGTAAACTGGTTGCCGCCGATAGGAATGTCTCGAACCCAGATTTTGAACCCGTTGGTCAGAACGAGGTCTGTATTGTCCGTTCCCATTGACAGGAAGCCAATAAACGGCGGCGGATTTTCCGGGTCGTATTCTTCCGGAGAAGGAAGATTGGTCATGTATTCGTGCATTGCCGTGTTGTACAGCGTTACCGGCGTCAGCTGGACAAAATCAACGGGAATGTGAACGTCGTCAAACGGTTCGAGAAGCTGATAGGCGACGTCGCGCTTCATGGCAAACAGACCGATGTCGACTTCCAGAGCCAGGTCGTTCATTTTCTCTCCGCCCAGACGCTGATAGTCCAGAATGACTTCTTTCAAATCAAACGGAATGACCTGTTTGGCTTCGTACTTGATCAAATCGGGAATGCGCTTCGGTTCAACCGGAGGCAGCTTGATAAATCGGGTAATGCCGTTTTTCCCAGCAACGCTGATTGCGACTTTATCGCCCTTAATGCTGTTTCGGGAAAGAAACTGCGTCAATGCGTCGTGAACCAGATCGCCAGGTTCAATGTCTGGTTCTGTTAAAATATTTGGATATTCAATATAATCAAACGCGTCCGCGACAAGCGACCCGTCTTCGCGATTGAGATAACAGTGCAGCGCCTTCAGCGCGCAGTTACCAATGTCTATGCCCCATACTCCGGCAGTTTGCGCCATAACGTGATTCCTTATAAAAATTGATTCGTCAGATTATGCCGAGTTTGCAAGAAAGGCTTCTCACCCCCACGATGTAAACCGGCGGCTGATAATGATTCAAAAAACGAATTATATTATTACCTATACTATAGTTTATCTTAAGATGGAGTTTTGGTCAACTATTTTTTTGAAAATTTTGGAAAATTTTACGATTATAATCGAAAATTCCGTACTTTATAACAAGGTTTTTTGGAAAATATAGGATAAATTTACCAATTTTATCGATTTTAACGAATAGGGAGCGCTCCGTGGGTTAAAAACCACGGCTGCTAATATTGAACCGCTAAGCGGTTCTAGTGGAAGCGCTTTGCGGCTATTCCCTATTCCCTATTCCCTATTCCCTATTCCCTATTCCCTATTCCCTATTCCCTATTCCCTATTCCCTATTCCCTACTGCCTACTGCCTACTGCCT
>JAZMZV010000218.1:0-9529 GCA_045586185.1 Thermoguttaceae bacterium
CCTCCGACTTGATTTTGCTCAACTCGTGCGGAACGTCCAACTGTCACGGCGCTCCCGACAACAAATTTCAGCTCATTCGTTCCCCTCAGTCTCGAAACACAACGCTCAAAAATCTGTATTCCGTCTTGCGTCAAGTTGACAGATCCACGCCTGACGCCAGCCGTCTATTGACGATGTCCTCTGAAGCGCACGGCGGCTTGGACGTTCCCGTCTTCAGCCGAAGCCGCACCTCGGCGTACAGTCGGCTGGTGGGCTGGACGTATCGCGTCGCTCGTCCGTCGCAAGGTCTGGCAATGGATAAAACCGCAGAGTACGAAAGCATGTTCGGCGATTCCACGCCAACCATTCCTGCGGGAGGGCAAAATCCGGCAGGGCAGGATTTCCTTGCCGATTCTCCCGCGCCGCAGCAATCGTTTGACCAGAGCTTTAACGGCTTGAACGACCCCGCTTTCGACGAAGATCAGGCTCAACATCCGTCTGCCAGACGAACGTCGTCGCCCAACGTCAAGCGAGGCAACCCCGATCCGATGTTCTATGCAGACCAGGAACCGGAGCCGGCAAACAATACCGTTGTCGACAATACTCAGGGAACGCTTCGGCTTCCTCAGCCGCCGGGAGAAGAAGCGGCTCAGTACACCGACGAATTCGACTATAACAAATACGGGAATTCGACGGTTAAATCAATGAAAATCAACGGCGAAACCTACGCATCGCCTTCGGGTTTGCCGGGTCCCAACAACGTGCCAACGCCAGCGCGGCAGCGGTTGGATCAAATCGAAACCAACCAGCGTCTTTACGGCAATCCGGACGGTCCGGTCGAAACGCAAGCCCCAGTCCAGCAGCTCAACGCGTCAACCCAATATGACAACTCGTCCAACTTGACGGAAGCGGAACGTAAATTTTACGGGCTTCAATCGCCGGGAACCGCTCAGCAACCTTCGGTAAACAATTCCGGAACAGGCTTGGCAAATTCGGGAACGCAAAGCTATCAGAATCAAGGGTATGCAGGAAATAACGCCCCCGGCGTTTCCAATGCGTCACAGATTGCAGCTCAACAAACTTATCCTCAAACGCAAACGATAAATTCGCAGCTTCAGGCGCCTGACGCCCAACTGGCGCCGCAGTCGCCTGCCATCGGTTCCAACTATGAGTCAGAACCGGAACCCGCGCCAAGAGTTCAAATGCCTCAGCGACGAAGAACTCCGCCGCCAGCTGACGCTGACCCGGACGGATTCGACGCCTACCCGCGATTGGACAAGCTGTTTGGGAATTAAGATTTCGCTTTTGTCAGCTTAAGCAGCAGACAGCCGTAAAGAAAAAACTACTGCCTACTGCTTTTAAGAACCGCTTCGCGGTTTTTCCGGGGGCTTACGCACCCCGGCTCGCCTTAGTACATGCGTTTCCCTATACCGTCTTTGGTAACAGTGAACGTTTCAATAACAGCCCAAATTTCGAGTCCAAGCCCGATTATAGCAGGGATAATAAACATGAATCCCCCGTCCCCTTCTGTTGCAAGGGAAACGATCGAGATTATAATAAGCACAACCAGATTTGACAGACCTATAAACAACTGAGCGATGGCAATATCCATCCGTTTGGCGTAAAAATTGTGAATTCCCAGCTGACCCAAAAACACCGCCAAAAGAATGTAGCTCATTCGACGGATCTGTCCTACTGGAGTATTGTCTGGCGCCCTGCGCTGCTCTAAACCTTCGTTTCTGAAAATCGGGTCGTCCAACAGATCCGACACAGTTGTATTGGAATTTGATCTGGAGCCTGACGGGCTTGGGGTGTAGCCGCCGAAACCGGAATTATTCGAATTGGGCGAAAACGGCTGGCTGAACATCGGATTGTTTTGCGAAGGCTGAACAGGCGGAACAGAACGCGCCTCTCTCCCTACTCCGGTCCCGGCAGAAGTTGACTGTGGATTGGCAAAGCGAATAATATCCATCAACTCAGGAACGTCCGAAATCGGACGGGAATTCTCCCCCTGACGCCAGACAAGAGAACGGGGTTTAAGCATATCGCATTGAAGCATGGTCGCCAGATTCGATTTTGAAACTGGTCCATAGCCATTTCTGCCGTCAATGCTGTAATACCAGATGGAACCGTTGGGATCGATAAAAGTCTGAGTAATTTCTCCCGCTACAGGCAAAGGTTCGAAATTCTCATCCAACAACTCGTCGAGAGACGGCAAATCAGGCGAAGGCGGCGGAGCCGGAGCGGGAAGAATAATATCAATCGCCTCCCAGTCTTTTTTATCGCGAGAAATCTCAACCGGGGCTTTAAGCCGCCCTGATTGATACATTTCAACGATTTTTTCTTCCTCCAGAGGACCGAACGCTTTACCGGCAAGTTTAACAAAATATCTCATAGCTTCGAGCTGTAAGGTCTAATCGTTTGTATCATGAATACCGGAAGTCCTCGCTTTCCATCAGGAAGCGATTTCACCTTAACTTCTTTGTTATTGACCGTTCCAACGGAAGACATGCCGTTTTTAGTAACGACATACAATTCACCGTCCGCATTTGCGGGAACGCCTCTAACCGTCCATTGAGAACTGCTTTTGTCAATCCAGCCAACAGGTTTGACAGATTCAACGGAAAACGGCTGAGTAAGGCGCTCGTTTAGCGTTTGCGCCGTTTTGACGCGATTGCTGAAATCCTTTAACCGTTCCAGCATTCGCTCCGCTTCCGCTCTGTAGGCAGAAGCTTCTTCCGGATTAAATGGATTGCATTTTTTGAGTTTCGGGTTGTCCAACTGTTGAATAAGCTCTCCAAAATTTTCCTGAATTATTTTGTCTGAATTTACCAAACAATCCAGGGCGGTCGTCATAAACTGATATTTGACAATTGGATCTTGAACAGTCGTATCCTGATATATCGCGTCTAAAACCTGAATTCCACACTCTGTATATTTGTAATTCTCGTTTATCATCCCCAACAAACCGCTGATTTTTTTGCTGAAAGAACGGTTATTCAACGCAACAATCCTCGCAGACTGCTCTACAACAACCTTTTTTTCAGAAACGTCCGAAACCGTTTCCATATAATTGACATTCAGCCTTCCCTTGTCGAGCATCGGTTTTTTATTGAAATAATAGCGGCAGACCCTGGCATTCTGCTGTTCATTTGAATCTTGCGGTTCCTTGGAATCTTGCTGTTTCTCCGAATCTTGCTGTTTCTGAGCGTCTTGCTGCTTTGCAGGCGCTTCGTAATACCAAAATTCTAATCTGTAATATAAATAACAAAGGTCTTTAAGCGGCTTCAATGACTGTGAAGGGCTGCAATCAACAATGCTTTGATAATACGGCAGCCGACCGTCAATTTTCTTAACCGATGACAATACTGACGGTTTGAACGTCATGGACTTCCATTGAGTAATAAAATCCTTTAACTGAATGACGCTGCGATTCGTTCCCCTATAGAAAGAATCATTTTGAGCAATAAACTTATTCCAGGCGTACGCTTGCCCCCAAACGGCCCGTTCATTGATAACTGACTGAAAATCCTGCGTATACGACGATTCCGAGTTCTTGTCTAAAATCGATTGAAGCGCTTGAACGTAATCCGATTCCGAATCCATATTCGACGCCAGATTGTCCAGATCGATACTCAACGAAGAATCTGAATTCGATTTGTCAATAACGCTTTTAAGTGAAACAAGCAGACTCGAACATTTTGCTTCGAAAATTCTGGCTGATTTTTCAAGAGACGGCTTGCCAAAGGCGTAATCGGCAAACGCCTGTTTGATTTGCAGGACCTGCGTTTCGATTTCTCGCAATTTGACGACGTCTGCATTCTCGTCGGTCTTGAGCAGCTTTTGAGCCGTCTGCTGAATTTCATCAAACTTTTCGTTTTGCTGCCTGACAAAGGCGTCGTTACTTTCGTTAAGCAATGCTGTATTGGTCCTTTCCAATAAGGCATAAGCTTCTTTTTCTTCTTTCAATTCAGACAGTTTTTCCAGTTCCTTCATTTCTTCTGAACTGGCTGCTTCACCTCTTTTGATTGCACGTTCAATTTTGTCATAAAGCAGTTTCCAGTCTTCGTGACGAACTTTGTCTTCCTCATAAAGCTTTTTTATGTACGCAATATTCTTTTGAACGTCCGGATAAGCTGCCAGCTGATAGCCGGACGCTTCCAGATTCAGGACAAATTGATACGCTTCCGGAAGAATATTTTTGTCTTTTGAAACCTCGAGCTGATATTTAGACAGGTTTTCTAACAGCGCGTTAAATCGATACCATTGAACAAACTCGTATACGCCAAAACTTACAACGCCAATAACAGCAAGCAGAATCACGACAAAAATACTCGTTACAAACCGGTTGTGCTGCAACGCCTTGCGCTCTTCGTTGGCAATAAGCTTGTCCAAATGGAGCTGGAACCGTTCCGGAACAGGCTGTCCAATCGCGTCTGCCGAACGGGATATATCCAGAATCAAACGCTGACATTTGTCAATGCTCATAGGACGTTTCATTTCACGGTCAGCCGCTGCCACTTTCGCTTTGAATTCCTTCAGTAAATTCTGTCCTTCCTGTTCGCTGTCAATCCAGCTCAGAATGTCGTCAACGGAATGAATCAAATCGTACGGCGGAATAATTTGCAAACTCTGAAATTCGTCGAGAACCTTAAACCAGGAACTCCGAAACCGTTTGGCGCCCTCAAAGTCGTAGGCGTTATATGACTGAAGAAGATTTTCTGCTGTTTCACTCAGTTTTGCATTGAGTTGGTCAATCTGTTTCTGGCGATTTTTCTTTTGATACTCCTGTCGAATCGCCGAGATCTTCTTTTTGACTTTCAGCGGAATTTCTACCGACCAGTTTGAACCTTCAACTTCCTTCAGAAGCCTTACGCAGTCGTTATACGACAACGGATTGGAAAGCTCGTCGTAAATCAATTCCAGCCGGGCGGTTTCGTATTCTCGCAATTCATTTTTCCAGCCTGAATTGTGCGGATCAAGCTCGACAAGCTTTCTCAAAATCGGAATGCGGACCGCCAACGGCGAATGTGACAAAGCAAGAATTCGATGGCTTTTGAGAAGCTCCTCGACAGGTCTCATGCGAACCTGCGCCGCGTCCAGCTCGTCAATCAGACGACGATTAAAAGCCGGAATCGCTACGTCGCCAAACGTCATCGCGGCAGAAACCCAGGCGTCGTAATCGTCGAAAACAAGCGTTTTGTAATTCTCCAATAAATCCATTTGCCGGGACAGGCGCAACGCCTCAGACGCGTTTCCCTGACGCAGCGTATTGACGCACAGAAGTACACTCTCGTTGATCCAGTCGCACGCCTCGCTGTACGCTGTTGCAAGCTCTGCTATTTTCTCCATTGGAACGGCGGCGGGGTCGTCCATCAGGCATTCGATCTGTTGAATAAGTTCCGTATATTTAAGCATTGCAGTAATTCGATTGGTTTATAACGGTCAAAAAATCAGTTAAACGCCTTATTTTGAAGCTCCTTCCGGCTGCGGAAGAACGATCCTCTTCCAGAGGAAAGGTTCATGCGTTGCGTTCGGAGCAAGCGGGTTGAAAATGTATACATCTATAAACAACGGTAAGTTAAAGCCAAACTGTCGCTTATTTTTCAGGAACGCCTGTTTGGCTTTAGGCGTACTGCCGAAGTACTCTTTTACTATTACGTCAATTCCAGTCGGTTCACCGCTTCGTTTTGACTCAAGATCAAATGCATACTTGACCTTTCTGATTTTTATTGATTTACTGTCTTGTTCGAAAGCGATTACTATATTATTTATTGTGTCCGTATTACTAACTGTATTCGTATTATTAATTGTGCCCGCTGACGGGTTAGCAGGCGCGGAATTCTTTTGCTGCGCTTTATCGTGGACATCTCCCAAACCGCCTTCTGGTTTTTTAAGAGTTTCTTTGAATTTAATTCGAATTTCATAACTTGAATTCCTTTTATTAAATTCCCTGGAAACAATCTCATACTCTTTTTTATTGACACTTACAAATTTCCCATAGCATCCATATTTTAAATCTGAAATAGATAAACCTTCTGCAAATCCGCTTGCCTGAACTGTATATATTGCGGTATTAAAACTGTTTTCGAATGTCGCCTGGTTCAATGCTGTTTTCAAATTGTTATCAGCTATCCTTTGGAAAAAACCAATAACCTTTGTGGAATTGTCCGGGAAGGTTGCCAACAAAAATTTTTGTTTGACAAAATCCGAAAATTCAAGTCCACCGTCTCCCTCAATTGAAACAGTCGAAAAGTTGTCAGGTTTTTGATTATCTCCCTGACTGTTTTGACTTGTCCTGATCATAATAGAGCTGTCAACCGAATTAATTTTGACGACATAACATGAAAATTCCTTTTTATAAACCAGCTCATATTCGTCCATATCAGAATTATCGGTTTTATATATCGAAATAAGTTCAAGATTGCTAATTTGTAATTTTTTTTCTTTCAGTTGATAGTTAAGTCGAGAGCAGTCAGCAGCGCCATTGGAATCAACAAAGATAAAATACTGATTTCGATCCGCTTCAACCCATCGCGAATCGTTGAATACGTTAGCTTCATCGTTCTGTTGATTCTCAGGTTCTTTCTTCTGTTTTGCCGGTTCTGCATTCTTTTTTTCTTCCTCTTGCTGTTTAGAATCGGCTTTTGGTTCCGATTCAGGAACAGCAGCTTCACTTTGAACGCTGGCGGCATTCTGGTCTGTATTTGCATTTTGCTGTTCCGGTTGGATCTCGCCTTTTGGCTGGTTCTCGCCCTTGTCAGAACCATTGACGCCATTCCCATCCTGCTGCTGATTCTGGTCAGAAACAGGGGCGGGTTCCGTTACAGGAGCGGGTTCTGAATTTGGATCGTTTACCGCGCTCTGATCCGGATCTGGAATCACTCCAAATTGTTCGTCGTCAGTCTCGTTTGTCGTTTCGTCTGTCGTTTGATCTTCATCGTCTTCATCCGGGTTCGTCTGATTAACGGCAACCGTATTATTGCCATTTTGCGTCGATTCAGTCGTTACAACGCAATATGTCGCAACAGCGATTCCAATTAGAAAAACCACTGCAAGAATGGCGGCGAACAGTCCTATTTTTTTCCCAGCGCCAGCTTGATGCTTTTTCTTCCTTTGAGAGTTTAAGGTAAACTCAGGCATCGAATCCATGGCATTCATCAATTCCTCCTCCGAGTCAATAAGAGAAGTTGAATCGATCGCCTGCAATTCATCCAGAATACCAGCATTGACCTCAGCTTCCACCGCAGAAAGAGAAGGCTGAACCGGACGCGGTCTGGCGGCAGTTCCCCCAGACTTCGCAACAGGCGCAAGAACCATTCTTCCGGCTCTTGCGGCAGTAACGGCAGGAGAATCCGCAGCTGGGGCCAGAGCTCCGTTGGACAGGTCGATTACCAGCCCTGCCCCAACTTCCGCTATCGCCTGATCCGCTTCCGGAGTTCCAGCGGCAACGCATCGCCACTGACAATCAATACCAGTCGGCAGTTTGGAATAGTACGTGGAAAACGTCGTCTTCCATCGGCGTTCCGGCGGCAAAAGAGCCATCGCTTCCTGAATCAGGGCAAGAACGTTCATTCCCGGTCTGTAAACAATACAGGCGTATTTTCCAGTCCAAGCGGTTTGAGCCAGTTCTCCCGCCCAACCAGCGTCGCCAGCCGCCTGACGCCACGCCAAACACGGACGCGGAGAAACAAGCTGACGAGGAATCGGCCGCGTAAACGGACGCGTTCCGACTTGCTGGTCAAAAGCGACGTCGATTAATCCGGGAGTCGTCAGCATAGCCGCCGGTCCGCAAGGCGCCAGATCGTTTTTGTCCAGAACGATAAAATGCGCCAGCTTGTTGCTTCGTCCTGTATAGTCCAAGCCGGCGTCTGCAACGCGATATACAACGTGGGATTCCGTATTCCCCACGCTGATTACAACGTGCGACCAGTTCGGCGGGTTGAATTCCGCTTCTGGAGTTCCCGGCATGTACAGATGCCGATACCCGCTCAATCCTTCCAAACGGGATATCATGTTCGGAGCCAGGTCAGGACTGACGGCGACAGTACAAAAACCGCTCACTCCTGGCTTGACGCCTTTGGGAAACGACGTATAAATCAATTCTCGAGCCATATTCAGATTCTCCTCCGCGGGTTCCACCCACGGCTACAAATATTGAACCGCTAACGCGGTTCTAAATGAACGCTTCGCGTCTGTATTTCATCTGCCATAAAATCGTTAAAACGGTCAATTCAATGAGGATACTATTTTTTTCAGATGTAAAAAGTACAGCACAGGAACTTCGACCCAAACCGGGTTCAAGTTGCCAGGACGAAATCCAAGAGCCCCGGTTTCCGGGTCTTGTTCCGGAGCGCAGCCTGTCGCGCTGACGGGAACGTACAAGACGTTGTTGGAAAAGCTCTCGATCATCGCCGGAGCGGCAGGCGTGAACGCCGTCAAGGCGCTGCGAACGTATTCCGAAACGTATTGAATCGTTTCCAGGTCAAGACGGCTTGTCGATTCGCCTTCTACCCGTTTCCAGGGGCTGGGCAGCGGATGAGGGGCTTCTTTGAGAAGGTTCTGCCAAATATCGAACTTTGTTACAATAACAATTACCGGGACGTTTGTCTTTTCCGTTGACGACAATTGCCGCAAATACCGGAACCGCTGAGCCATTTCCAGAAAGATGGCGTCCTGACGCATATTCGACCGAAGCTGAGACGAGTTGAGCTGCGGGTCGTTCGAAAAATCGTGACAGGCGTTGCGGAAAATGTTGTCCTGCATCGGATCGAAAAGAAAGAATAACGCCTGACTTTTGCCCAGGTGCCGCGTTACAGGGCTGTCCGCTCTGTCGGAACCGGGAATGTAGCTTTCCCCGGCGTTGTCGTACAGGCACAGATTTCTGATTCCCCCCGACTCGTCCTGACTGTCATATTTATTGAGCGTAAAAATAAACGGCTGCGGGAAAATCACCGGCTGACCGTCGAAATCGACGCTGTTGTACATGTCGCCTTCCGCTTCTGTCTTTTCCAGAGCGACAATGGCGTTGAGGTTTTCGTTTTCAAACTGACGCGATTCGTAGTTCCGCAGACGCATGTTCATCAGCGGGTCGGCGTCTACGAACGTATATCCAAATTCGTTGGGCAAAAGCGTCCTGAGCCGATAGCTCATACTGGCGAGAAAATACGATTTCCCTGACGCCGGCGCGCCAACGATCGAAACGAAGCTGGACGTCGTTTGAAGAAGAATATCTGGAATCCTCAAATGACAATGCGGACAGGCGTGCTGCTGACAAACGTATCCGCGGGAATCCAGCGGCGCGCCCTGAACGTTAAAATGACTGGGCAGAAATCGCGTATGTTCAAATTTTCCCAGATGAATGTCGCCCAACAAATCCGGACACGCGCTCACCGCCAGAATCTCTTCCGGCGGAAATTCGTGCCAGCAATGAGGACAAACTATTCGTTTACAAAGAAAAATCGGTTTCTCTTCCATATTGACAACTCCAAAACAGCGTCAGTTCCCAACTGACTTTTATTATTTATATTATAGATTATACCATATATTG
>JAZMZV010000219.1:0-8992 GCA_045586185.1 Thermoguttaceae bacterium
GATAGCCCTCGTATCGACGCGAACGGACCCCGTCCAGCTTTTCGTCTTTGTCGAGAACGTAGAGTTCCCGAAACGCCTGTTTGAACGGCTGAACGATTTGCTCTTCGCAGATTTTCTTTTGGAACTCCGTCCAGCGGCGGGACTGCAGCAGGTCCAGCGGGTGCGCGATGCGAACCGTACCGCTCGACGCGGCAAACTCCGACGGGAATCCCGGGACGTTAGACTCGTCAATCCAAATCAGACGGTTGACAATCGGCGCGAAAACCGGGTTGGCGCACAGCCCGGCGAGTTCCTCTACGGAGAACGCCGAGGCGCGAATCATGGCTTGCTCGAGCGTCTGTTTAATGCGGGACTGCTGATCCGACAGCGTCTTGACGATTTCCTGAAGCTGCTTGACAACCGGCGCGTTCTTAATCGAAGCTGGCGGCGTGCGTTTTCCAGACGGCAGCCCTTCCCATTTCAGTTCCGGCTTGCCGGCGTCGGAGACGTGAATTCTAACCGTTACGCCGTCAGCAACGTTCTGCGGTTGAAACGTCTGACGAACGGCGTCGAGCTGAGCGTTTTCCATGCGCCAGACGAACCGGTCGGATTCGTCGCAGCCCGCCAACCGCGCGAGGTTTTCGACTGCGGTTTCAACGGCGGCGCTTTCTGACGCGCGCTTTTGAGCGCCGAACTGCTTCGACTGTTTCAAAAACGTTTGAAGGAATTGATAGCGGCTCAGGACGTCGGCTTTTTGTTTGGACGTCATTTGATCAAACGAATCCGGCGCTTTCTTTTTACCTGACTGAACCGGAGCGACGCCTAATGCGCGGACGTAGTTCTGGTTTCTCGACTTCTCGATTTGCGCCTGAATCTGTTCGACGCTCAGTTTGCCGGAGACGGCGTCGATATAAATCTGAATCTGCCGATGGCGCGACCCGCCGGCGATGTACTTGGACGCCTCGTACATGAGGGGGAATAGCTCCTGTCCCGCAGCGTCCATCGCTTTTTGAAGCCATTGCGGATCAATCGCCTCGTTTTGGAATTGCTGAGTTGTAACGTCGGAATAGCGAGCGATTCGGGCGGTCATTTCCGGGGAAAACTCGTCGCGAACGTGCGCCTGAAAGAACCAGACCGCTGTCGCCAGATCGGGTCGCCCCAGATATTCGCCGACCAGTTCCGCATGCCACGGCGCGTACATCGTCAACTCGATAAGTCGAACCGTTTCCTTTTTAATGGGATGCTTTTTGAGCGCCTGACGCAGATCGTCTGCGGTATCCGATTCTTCCGGTCGGCTGACGCGAAGCAAATAGCAGACGGATTCCAGCCAATTGTTGTTCCAGCCGAAGGTTTGCGTGTACTTGAAGTCGCCCATCTTTTCCAGAAGTTTGACAGCGTACTCCACGCCGGGCAGAACTTTGACGCTGGAAACGAATCCCGACAGTCTCGTCGGTTCCGCCGTCCGGGTCAGTTCCACGTCGGCAATTCGTTTGAACAGGGTTGTCAGCAGCGGTTGATCTTTTTCCGGTTCTATTTTCTCGTTCGCAGAATAGACGGCTTTCGCCGCGAAACGCCATTTAATGAGCGCCAGAAAGACGTGCTGCTGCGTTATAATATTCTGATCGTACGCCTTGAACAGGTCGCTTTTATAGAGAATATCCGACAGACCGCCGACTTTCGCGTCCCGATAGAGTTCTTCCATCTGCGAATAGAGCCGCCACAGACACGCGAGCTTCTCCGGTGTGAAAGCGAGACGTCTGAAGAAGCCAAACCAAAAATCGAATTCGCTAAAGCCAATAACAGCGTATTGGGAATAGTAATATTTTTCTGGTATTGTTTTGCAAAGCAAATCTTTTGGCGTTTGGACGAAGGATTCCAAAATCGACAAAAGGGTCTGATCGAAGTCGGGCTGTTTATTGACCTGTCGGGCAATGACGGAAAAGCAGAAAAAGGGAAACTGGATTTTCCCCGGCTTGGGATTGAAATCGGCGCCGTAAAACGGAGCGAGTTCTTTTCGCGTTTTGTCGCTGGCGCTATTCCAGCCGATAATCGCCAACGCGGCAAGCCCTTCCAGAATGTTAAAGGAACGCTTTTCAAAAAACGAGTCCCACAGTTCGGGCGCCGCCCGGTCGGCTTTCGGATAGTTAACATAGAAATGCCCACTAAAGGATTGCGCTTCGTCCGCTTCCATAGCGCCGATGGTTGTAATCGTTTTGGCGTCCTGCCAATTGACGTATGTAATCTCGTCGGATTTATGCTCTGAAATGAAACTGTCCAGCTGACGAATCAATTCCATAGCTTTTGCGGCGTTTTTCGGAACGAAGCTGTCCAGACGATATTCAGGCTTTGCGGGAGGAATTGGCAGAGAGTAGTCGAGCGTCGGGTCATACAAGCCGAACCCGTTTTGCTCCGTCCAGAGAACGGCGCTTTTGTCTTCCTCTGTTTGGGAATCGAATTTTTTGATGATCTTGTTTGTCAGTTCCTGAACGGAAGCGGATTTCGCTTTGAGCAGGCTTTTCACTTTGGTTAGTTCGTCGTCCGTCAGACTTTCCAGCTGAACGATTAACTTCAACGCTTCCTCTTTAACGGACGGCGTTCTGTCTGACAGGAAATCGAAAATCGAATTTCGAATCGCGTCGGTTCGCGGAAAGGTTTTGTAACGTTCCAGATCGTCTTTGTATACCTTCCGGTTATAATAGGGATCCGTCGCGTCCGGATCAGGCGTGGGCGCGAAGAATCTCAAAACAGTTCGGATAAACCACGTCTTGGAAAAGCTGTTAGCTTTGAGCTGAACAGCCAACTTCGACAAATCTTCCAGTTCCTCTTTTTCCCAAATAGATTTGACGAAGATCATCAGTTCTACAAACAGAAGTTCCTGACTGACGGACAGTTCCATTTCGGGAAAGACGGGATGAAATGCGGAGACGGATTTGGCGGGAAAACGGTCAAAGAGTTTTCGCAGCCGCCAGTAGATTTCCCGGGCTTCTTGAACCCCCTCGTCGTCATCGGGGAACGCAGAGCATTGAATTCGATCCAGAAGCAAGTTGGTTAAAACCGGCTCCGGCGCGCGCCGATCAAGCTGGTCGAGAATCCAGATGGGATCGATGGGTAACTTGATCTGTTTGAGCATGTACGCCGCCGTTGCTTTGACGGGAAACGTTTCGTCGTCGGACTCGATAATTTCCATGCAGCTTTGAACGGCGACAACCGCGTCCTTTGCCGCCAGCGCCGACAGCGCCAGATACCGGCTGACAGGGTTGTTCTTTTGACTTTTCGTCATTTTGTCCGGGGCGTCCAGAAAATGAACGAATTCCTTGAACTGCTTTTTAAGCGTTTCCGGACGAGCGGCGGCTTCCTGCCCGGTTCCGGTTCCAGACCAGCCAATCCAGCATAAAAACGCGCGCGTTACCGAGGAGAATCGAATCAGGTTGTGCTTGTCGATGAAATGAACCATGTAACAAAATGCGTTGAACGTTCCCTGATCGCAGGACTCTGCGATCTTTTGGCGGATTCCTTCCTCAAGTTTAAGCGACAGCATATAGTCGGAAATCCACGTCAGGGCGTCTGGATTGACGGTTTGAAAACAGGCGAGAATCGCGGCGTTGGTCAGAGCCTTGGCGCCCTCGTAGACGGCGTCGCGAATATACTGGCAGACGAACGGGTCGCGGCGGTCGAGAGCGTCGGCAATCCAGAAGTCAATAAACGGATTAACGCAGACGAGTTGAAGCAATGGGTCTTTTTCCTCGTTGTCTTCATCCCCGCCTGATACGCCTAAAGAAAGAGCCTTCTCCAGAGTCAGGGAACTGTCCAGCAATTTGAAACAGTAGTCAATCAGCCGGGCGACGTCGTCTGCGTAGAGCGTTTTATCGTACGACGTTCGAAACGTTCTTCTGTACAGCCCGGACTGCCACGGCGTTCTGAAAAGAATCTCAACCGACCGCGGTAAAACCGTCTGAAAGGATTCTGGAAACGCCGACCAGAACGGACAGCCCGGCTGGGCAAGCTGACTGATAACCTCTTCCTGACAGAGAATCGGTTTCACCTCTTGCCGGTCGATACCATGCTCTTTCCACGCCTCTTCCAGCTGCGAGTTGTCATCGGAAGACGCCTCGTCTGAAATCCATTCCCACGCCGCCGCGTCGTAAATCCATACCCACGCTGCCGCGTCGAATAAATCCCGCCAAACGCCCTGAGGAAGCAAAGCGCGTTTGAGTAAAATGGTATTGATTTTTTCCTGTACGGAGTCGTTGAGTTTGTTCATGACGAATCAAGGGGGTAAAGGGATTTCTGGTAAATTTCGGCGAGCCGAAACGCCGGAAGTGTGCAAACCAAAACGACGAAGCGGAAAACCTCCTCTGGATGTAGCCCGTCCTCGGGCTACAACTTGACGGCGAAAGCCGTCAAGGGAAAGCGGAAGCCTCCAAAAATCTTTGAACGTGGAAAGCCAGCCCGTTCTACTGGTTCGCGGGCGTCTTCGCCCGCTTTATTCGAAAGGCGGCTGATACAGCCGCGATCCAGTTGTTCGAGCGGGCTTTCCTGCGAAAGAGGATATTTCTTATTCTAGCAAGTAGCCCGGGGACGGGCTACATCCAGAGGGCGTTATCTTCTTCGCAATAGGTATTTCACCCTTCGAACATCCAATAACTAATCGGTGTGAATCGGTATTTTCCCGGGGGCTAACGCACCCCGGCTCGCCAAAATCCGTGTGGGACTGTTTGTCCTACGATAAACCATATTTTAGCTCATAGTTAAAAATAGCTTCCAGCCAGAAACGCAAGGCGGATAAACGTCAGCGTTGAGCCGTCGGCGAGGTTGAGCGGTTCGTCCAGCTGCGTCAGTTCCCCGTCTGGGCTGAACGCGCGAAACAGTCCGTCTTCAAACGCTTGAATTACCGTCTCGACCGATTTGTTAACCTGCGGCCTGGTTTTGTTAGGCAACTCCGGGATTTTCTTCTCGTACTCTAATACGTTGTGTTTGACAAGCTCGGTTAACAGCTCCCGAAGCGTCTTCGGCGCTGGGGCAAAATCGAATTCCTGCTTTGTCAGCGGGTTTGAATCGTCCGACGTCAAGTCGGTAATGCGATCCAAACGCTTTACGGTGAAGTATAGTTTCATGAATATCTATGGTTGTTTAAT
The DNA here is from genome assembly GCA_045586185.1 of Thermoguttaceae bacterium. GTDB lineage: Bacteria > Planctomycetota > Planctomycetia > Pirellulales > Thermoguttaceae > RUG11551. Next base: position 5,115 of record JAZMZV010000219.1, read on the forward strand.
TCGTAATTCGGAATGCGTAATGCGTAATTACGCAAGCGTAACGCCTCGGGAGCGCGCTTGCGTCGGGGGAGTGCGGCGGCTTGACGCCGCCTTGTCCAACGCCCTGCTAAAAATCTGTGAAGCAGCCAGTAACCATTCCGGGTCGCGGACGAAGTCCGCCGAAGGATTTTAAGCCGCAAAGAACGCAAAGTTTTTAAAACTTTGCGGACATCCTCCGCGTCTCCGCGTGAGGCTTTTTTGTTCGCTTCGCTCACGCCCACGGGTTTACACCCGTGGCTCGCCTATTGACTACTGCCTATTGCCTATTGCCTCCCTTGTACCATTGCGACTCGAAGTATAGTCGGTCGAGTTCGTAGGGGTTGTACGAGGCGTTCGGGTCGGCGTCGACGGGCAGGATTCCGTAACGAATCATCTCTCTCAGGTACGCCCAGCGGGGAACGAATCGTTTCGGGCAGTCTTTCCCGTTGTTGGGCGACTCGTCCCACATGCTGAATCGGTTGTCCTCTTCGAGAATATAACGCCGTCCGCGTTCGATTCCCCTGAGAATTGTCTGGTAGTCCGGGTCGGACTTGTCTTTGAATACGACTTTTCCTGACTTTGCTTCGCATGTCCCTAACCCGCCGGCGGACTTGGACAGCGGACCGCGGAGGGCTTTGGACTGCTCCGGATACGACAAATCGAAAATGACGTGCCGGTTGAACCGCCCGCCGTCCTCGGTCAGGGTGTGAGCGACGAACATATTGTTCTGATGCGGCGGGAAATGGTCGACTTTATAGTCCGTGAACAGCCTGTACGTCCCGATTTGCCGTTCCTTCGCCGTCGGGCAGTGACACGGGTCGCAGCGGCGGGTAATCGCTTCGTCCATGGCTTTCGTTTCGGGCCAGTCGCGGTCGTTGCGGACGTTTCTGTTTTGCATGTAGTATCCCAGCCCGCCGGAGGCGTTAGCGGCGTACGTCCCGGCGTAGTTCGCGCCGGCGTCCAGCCAAAGGCGAATCATCTTCACGTCTTTCTCGTCCATGTTGACTCCCTGGTGATGTTCTTCGATCATCTTCAGCAGCGTACTGGACCCCGTTCCGATCTCGTACGGGTCGAAGTTGCTTCTGGGTCGGTTGCGGTTGTCGCCGAACATTTTTCGCCACGACATCTGCATGTAGCTGAACGTATAAACCGGGTTCCAGTGTCCGGATGCGTTGAATCCCCCTTCTTCCCTGTCTGGGTTGTGACATTCCAGACAGTATTTGTCGAGAATGGGCTGAATGTCGCGGGGGAAGGAGAAAATATCGGGATAGCCTGCGACGGGTTCGGGATTGACGGGCGCGCTTCGCATAAGTCGGAAAAGCCGATCCCGGTCGTCCGCGTTAGGCGTTTCCGTTCGCTCTTCGTGACAGCCGATGCAGGCGGTGCGCTCTCCCGGCATGACGGACGTGAACGAGTGCATTCGTTTAACGCAATGTCCGTTTTTATCCATCGCGAGGAACAGGAATGCCCGATTGGGCGGCAGGTTGAAGTAGGCGGATCCTTCCGGCGTAACGGGTACGGAGCCGTAAAGACGCTCAAGAGTAAACGTGCCGAACGACGACATCTGCTCCATGCCGCCGGAATAATGAATCGGCTTGGGCAGCGTCTCGTAAATCAACAAGTGCGTAACCGTTCCCGGCGGGACGTCTTTCATTTTGCGTCCGCGATAAATATTCGCCAGCGCCAGCGATCCCCATTGAGCGTTCGGGTCGGTCTGGTCTGAAATAACGCGTTCCCGCTGACGGGGCATGATCGGGCGCGGCTCGCTAATCCAGAAGCTGCGCGGGCTAAGGTCGGTCGACGGCAAACGGTTATTAGCCGCGTAGCCCTGGTTGGACTGGTCAGCCGGGTCGTTTCCCTTGAACAGATCCGGGGGAAGCGTGAAGATGGTCTCAGCCCGCCCTGCTCCGTTGACCAACACGATTTTATCGTATGACGCCGCCATGAACATGTCCTCGGAAAACGCCCACGGGTCGGCGTGATTGTCGCCTTTGGAAATGCGCCGCGCGCCTTGCGGGGCGTCGGGTCCCAGGCGGGGATCGACAACCGTAATCGGACCGTAATGCTCGCGTCTGCCGTGACCGGGCGAAAAAATACAAACGACTTTGTCCGTACCGGGAATGGGTTTGGGCGCCAGCATGGTCGTGTACGGCCGCAGGTTGCCGTAGTAGACCATCTGCCGCGTTCCGTCCGGGTTCATCGTCCAGAGGTGATGGTACGTAACCTGTTCCCGGTCGACGTATTCCCACCGCATATAGATAACCTGTCCGTTGGGAAGAACCCAGGGCGTGTTGTCCTGCTCGACGTTGCACGACAGCGGGCGAATATTGGAGCCGTCGGCGTTACATTTGTGAATCGTCCCGACTTGCGTCAGCCAGCAGTTGACCCAGCGTTTGGCGCGGGTGGAACAGAAGATAATCGAATCGTCCGGCAGATACGTCGGCTCGTAGTCGTCCCAGCCCGGCGGGGCGAAATCGCGGTCGTTCCCCCGGCTGGCGGCGGACGTGCGATGTTCCGTTGTAACAGACGGCGCTGCGCCGTCCGGCAACGTCAGCGGCGCGTCTTCGCCCTGCCCTGTTATCTGCTTTAATCCCGTTCCGTCAATGTTGATTTCGTACAGAGAGTAATGCTGTTTTCCCGACGGCAAATAGGAAAAGAGGACTTTCTTTCCGTCGTAGTGAATTTGCGGGTCGCGAATGTTCCCCCCGGGATCGGAGAAAATGGTTCTGACCTGTTTCGTTTCGACGTTGTAAATGCAAATCGCCCCGCCGGAGTTCATCGGGAACGGCAACCGGCAGACGTTGTCGCCGTAATAGCCGATGTTGGCGTACCAGTGGGCGTCGTAACTGGGCTTGCGGAGTACAAAGAGAATTTCTTCCGGCATTCCGGCGCGTCGAAACTGCGTCAGAAGCGGTTCAACCGGCTTTTGCTCAAGCGGCTGCGGTTTTTCTCTCAATGCGACGTAATCGTAAAAAATCAGACTGCCGTCGCGAAGATTGATGGAAATTGTATTGACGCCCTTTTTCACTGCCCCGGTGGGAATTGTAACGACGTTGTGCTGATACGTCCCGACTCGATCGAACTGCTCCCATGGATTTTCGCGCTGGGAGAACTTGACCGACCGGATAACCGGCGACGGCGTCCCGTTGGTTTCGACGACGACCTCAGACGGCTCCAGACCGTGACAAACGCCGATGATCAGGTACAGATTCTGATTGTAGTCCCGGCTGGCGGTAAACTCAATTTCAGCGGTAAACTGCCGGAACCCGGCTTTCGCCTCGTGAGTCGACCAGTGCCACGGCGTCCAGACGGCGTCCTCGTCTTTCCCGACTGTGAAATGAAGGAATGGAACGGGCTGGGATTTGTCCGGGACTTTGTCCGCGAACGCTTTCCAGTCCGGCTTGTTGAGGAACTCGGCGGAACACGCGTCCGGCGTCCCGATTTGGAAAATGACGTCTTCGGGCTGCGCCTGAACGAAGGACAACAACAGCGCGTTGAGTATAACGGCAAACGCCGCGGTGAGTTTGGGGTGTATTGACATAGTATTTAGTGGTAAGTGGTTAGTGGTAAGTAATATCTATCTTAAGATTATATAGTATTCGAGAGACAATTGGAATAGGGGGGAGAGAGATACGCATTCGCCGTTAAGCGAACGAAACGATGAGAAGTGTGCATACCAAAGATACGAAGCGGAAAACCTTCACGGATGGCGCCTGTCTCATAGGTATCAACTTAAGGAAAAAGCGAGTTAAAATAATTCTGTTGTATTGATTAGGAAAGATTTTGTTTTACCTATTTTACTTTTAGATTTTAGTTAAAGTTAGAACTCAAGATTACAAGAAAAAAAGAAAGCGTAGGGC
>JAZMZV010000220.1:0-2715 GCA_045586185.1 Thermoguttaceae bacterium
GAAGAATCCCAACGCGACGATTATTTCTATAAGTCAAAACGACTGGCACGGGTACTGCGAGTGCGAGAAATGCCGCGCTCTGGACGAGGCGGAAGGAACGCACGCCGCGTCAATGATCAACTTCGTCAACAAGGTGGCGGAAGACATTGAAAAAGAGTTTCCCAACGTTTTGGTTGACACGCTGGCGTATCAGTACACCCGCAAGCCTCCCAAGACGATCAAGGCGCGTCACAACGTTATCGTCCGCCTGTGTACGATTGAATGTTCGTTCCTCAAGCCGCTGACGGACGAGTCCAACAAAGCTCTCAAAGACGACATCGAAGGCTGGGCGAAAATCGCGCCGCATTTGTTTATTTGGGACTACACAACCGACTTCTTGTATTACCTTCAGCCGCACCCCAACATGCGCGCACTGGCGCCCAACATCCGATTTTTCGTCGATAACAACGCTATCGGCGTTTTTGAAGAGGGCGACTACGGCACGACCGTTGGCGATTTCGTTCACGCCAGAAGCTGGGTTCTCACTCATCTGCTATGGAATCCGTACCTGGACGAAAACGCTCTGTGGAAAGAGTTCTTTGTGAATTATTACGGACCCAAAGCCGGACCGATTCTGCTGGAATACCTCAACTTTATTCACGACAAAGCCTGGGAGTCCAACGTCTATTTGCGTTGCTTTATGGGCAAGACCGACCAATGGCTAGACGCCGCGGCAATGAACCAGTCGGCTCAAATCGTCGCCCGGGCGCGCGACGCCGTCAAGGACGACCCGGTTCTCAAACGCCGCGTAGACGTTGCACTGCTGTCCTACGATTTGCTCTGGGTTCGCAACTACGCCAAAGTCAAACAGGCGGTTGAGAAGTCCGGGCAGCCGTTCTACGGTCCCGAAAATCCCGGCGCTCTTGCCAGAGCCGTTTTTGACCTGGCGGAAAAAGAAGGCACGTTCCGATATAAGGAGTCCGGCGACGACTCGGTATGGGAAAACGAGTTTAAAAAGCAGATTCTGCAAATGTATCCTGAATAATTCGGAATGCGGAATGCGGAATTACGCTTCGCGCCTGTTTTTTTCTCGCAACTCGCAACTCGCAACTTTTAACTATCATGAAACAACTCACATTCCTTCTATCGATTATCCTGCTTGTAACAGCAGTCGCAAACGCTCAAAGCGTTACCTTGACTAACAACAACGAAACGGCGTACAAAATAGTTCTTCCGGACGAGCCGACGCCGGTTGAAAAGACGGCGGCGTCTGAACTGCAAAACTATCTAACGGAAATTACCGGGGTTGCGTTCAAGACGGTTTCGGAAAAAGACCTGCCAGCCGGCGCCAAGGCGATTTACGTCGGCAAGACAAACAAAGCGCTCAAGACGGTGGATTTCTCGACGTTCAAGCTGGACGAGATTTTTATGAAGTCGCTTGACGACGGCTCGATTATTCTCGCCGGGCACGATCAGCGCGGAACGCTCTACGCGGTCTATACGTTCCTGGAAGACAAGCTCGGCGTTCGCTGGTGGACGGATACTGAATCGACGGTTCCGAAAACGCCCAATCTGACAATCGCGCCGCTGGACGTCCGGTACGCGCCGAAGCTGATTTATCGGGAATCGAATTATAAAGTCGGATTTCGCACTCCCGTCTTTGCCGCCCGATGCAAAGACAACGGTTCGCGGGCAACGCTGGGGTCGGAGATGGGCGGACATCACACGTACCAGTTCTTCGTCCATTCGTTCAACCGTCTAATCCCGGGCGAGAAGTACTTCAAAGACCATCCGGACTGGTTCCCGGAAATCAACGGCGTTCGGAAATACGGTTTTCCTGATTGGGCGATTCCTCCGGAAGGAGTGAAGCAGCTCATTGCGTCGCTCCCGCCGGAACAGGTTCATAAATCAGGAACGCAGCTGTGCCTCGCCAACGACGAAATGCGGGCGGAGCTGACCAAAAACGCCTTGGAAGCCTTGCGGAAGAATCCCAACGCGACAATTATTTCTATCAGCCAAAACGACTGGCACGGGTACTGCACGTGCGAGAAATGCCGCGCTCTGGACGAGGCGGAAGGGTCGCATTCGGCGTCGCTGATCAACTTCGTCAACAAGGTGGCAGAGGGCATCGAGAAGGAGTTCCCCAACATCTGGGTTGACACGCTGGCGTATCAGTACACCCGCAAACCGCCCAAGACGGTTAAGCCGCGTCACAACGTTATTGTTCGGCTGTGTACGATTGAGTGTTCGTTCCTCAAGCCGTTGACGGACGAGTCCAACAAGACGCTCAAAGACGACATTGAAGGCTGGGCGGAAATCGCGCCGCAGCTGTTCGTCTGGGACTATGTAACAAACTTCTCGTTCTATCTTCAGCCGCACCCCAACATGCGCGCGCTGGCGCCCAACATCCGGTTTTTCGTCGACAACAAAACCATCGGGCTGTTCGAACAGGGCGACCGCGACACCACCGTCAGCGACTTCGTCTACGCTCGATACTGGGTCATCATGCATCTGCTGTGGAACCCGGATCAGGACGAAAAAGCCCTCTGGAACGAATTCTTTGTGAACTACTACGGACCCAAAGCCGGACCGGTTCTGCTGGAATACCTGAACTTTATTCACGACAAAGCCTGGGAGTCTAACGTTAACCTTCGCTGCTTTATGCCGAACACGGACAAATGGCTCGACCCGGCGTCGTTTAACCAGTCGGCTGAAATTGTCGCCCGGGCGCGTGAC
>JAZMZV010000221.1:0-33777 GCA_045586185.1 Thermoguttaceae bacterium
CCACTCCCTATTCCCCACTCCCTATTCCCCACTCCCTACTCCCTTTTAACCATAAGTATGAAACGAACCTTCACCGCGTTGTTTTTATTGTCGTTTATATTGATTGTTGGCTGTGAATATCCAGACGATCAGCCTGCGGCGCCAACTTCAAACGAAGACGCCAGCGAAGAAGTCCAAAGCGATAATTCGACAAGTAAAGATTCCGATGGCAAGCCGATTTTGGGCAACATGCTCGAGCCGTTCACGCCCCCGACGCTGGAAGAACTCAACGCCGAAGCGGAAAAACAGGGCGGCTGGGTTGTCAATCCGGTTAAAGACGGATCAAAGCTGGTGTATCAGTATCTCAACGGAGAGCCGGCGCCGACGACGGTTGAAGAAGCGTTGAAACTGGAAAACGATTCTCCCGAAAACAACAACAAAATTCGCCATACCCTGGGGCGTCTTCCGGAAAACGAGGCGAAAGAAGTCGATTACGAGCAGACGATTGTCCGTCAGTCGCCGTCAGACGCAAAAAGCGTCAACCCGATCATGATGAGTTCTGTAACGGAATTCGATCTGGCGAATTTGATGTCTATCGGGATCATGTCGCATACGTACGACACGATGGAAAGCTACGCTCCCAAAGATACGGTTCTGGAATGGAAGACCATGCCTGACCGCTACTGCGACATGTTCGTTCTTCGAGACGATATCACGTGGTCAGACGGCGAGCCGTTTACCGCCTACGACATTGAGTTCTCGTTCAAGCTCATCATGACGCGCGAAGTTCCAACGCCCGCCATGCGAAGCGGCACCGATCAGATCAAAGCCTGCATCGCCTACGACAAAAACACTCTTGTCTTTTTCCATAAAGAGCCGCTGGTAACTAACACCCTCAATATGAACTTTGCGATTATTCCAAAGCATATTTATGAAAAGACCTGGCAGCTTGACCCCTCGCTGACCGGCAAAGAACACATCAAATGGGAAAACGATCCCGTTGTCGCCGGACCGTACAAAATTACAAAGCGCGTTACAAACCAGTACATCGAACTGGAAGCGCGCGAGGATTACTACATGTACAAAGGCAAACAGGTTCGAGACAAGCCGTACTTCAAAAAGGTTCGAATCGACATTATCCCGTCCTCGGAAATCGCGTTGATGGCTATGAAGCGGGGCGATTTGGATTACATGCAAATCGACTTTAACCAGTGGGACACGCAAACGTCAGGACCGGAGTTTTACACCAATTGTACAAAGGTTCAGGCGGTGGAATGGACGTCGTTCCATTTCTGCTGGAACTTGAAAACCCAGTATTTTGAAGACGTCCGCGTTCGCAAGGCGATGTCGTACGCTTTTAATTACAAGGAAATGTTCGACGTCATCCTGTTTAATCTGGCGGAACCGTCCTGCGGGATTTATCACCCGCTCAATCCGGCGTTCCCCAAAGACGCCAAACCGCCGTACGAGCAAGATCTCGTCAAGGCGATTCAACTGCTCAAGGAGGCGGGCTGGGAAGATCACGACGGCGACGGTTTGCTGGACAAGTACGTTACCGCCGGAGCGATGATTCACAATAACGAAATCTTTATTGTCAAAGGTGGAAAGCGAGTTCCGCTGAGCAGCTCCTGGGCGTTCTGGGGCGGCAAGAAGGGAAAAGAAATTGTCGCCAAAGACGGAACGCGGTACGTTGTCGAAGACGGCGCGACGTACATCGTATCTAAAGACGAAAAAACGAAAGTCAAAGAGGGCGAAGATACAATCGTTCTCAATGCAGACCATATCGTTTTAACCAACGGGCAAAAAATGGAACTGCCGAAGTACTATCTGCCCTTTGAGTTCACGCTGTACTGCAACAACTCGTCGTCAATCGCTCTGCAGATTTGCGAACTGATGATGCAGTGCCTTAAATCCATCGGCGTAGCGTGCAACGTTCGCCCGGTTGAATTTACGACCTTGATGCAGAAAGAACAGTGTCATGAATTTGAAGCCGCGCTGGGCGGCTGGGGCGCCGGCACCGACCCGGACACGTCCGAAAACATCTGGAAAACCGGCAAGGACAGAAATTACGGCTATTATTCCAACGCTGAAGTTGACGAGCTGTTCTTCAAAGGAAAACGGGAAACCGACCGCGCCAAACGAATGGAAATTTACGGTCGAATTCACAACATCATTTACGACGAACAGCCATACACGTTTTTATACTGCCGCAACGCGTTTTACGCCGTCAGCAAACGAATTCGCGGCTACGGCTTTTATCCCCGCGGGTTAATCGAAGGCAACATTTGGGTGCCGAAAGAAGAGGAAAGGCAGTAGGCAGTAGGCAGTAGGCAATAGAGTTTCGCCTACGGCGAATTTAAAAACTATTCCCTATTGCCTAATCCCTTAATCCTCCTACTGCCTAATTATAGCCTATTGCCTAATCCCTTAATCCTCCTACTGCCTACTGCCTACTGCCTATTGCCTTATTTACCATGTTTCAATATTTCCTCAAACGACTTGTTTTGGCGTGTATTACGCTGTTTTTCATTACGTTTATCGTTTACGGTCTGGTTCGCGCCATGCCGGGGTCGCCGGTTATGCTGGAAGAAGGCTTTGACCCGAACCGCAGCATGTCGGAAGCCGACCGGAAAGAACGCGAGAAGTACTTCGCGCTCGATAAGCCGTGGTACGTCGGATACTTTATCTGGGCGGGGCGATTGTCCCCCGTCGCGCTGCAGGTTCAGGAGAAAGCCCCGTTTATTCGCTGGCCGATTATTCGATTCAAGTCCATGGACTTGGGCATGTCGTCTCGAGAAAAAACGCCTGTTCTAAACAGCATCGCTCAGCGGCTCGGTCCGACGCTGCAACTGTCGATTGCGTCCCTGCTGATAACGTACATGCTTTCCATTCCGATCGGGTTGTATTCGTCCGTTCATCGCGGACAGAAACGGGAACGCGTTTTGAGCCTTTTCCTGTACGGCTTGTACTCCTTCCCGTCGTTTGTGGCGGCTTTGCTTCTGCTGCTGGTGTTTTATCAGAACATGCCCTGGGACTGGCTCAAGCTGGAACCGGGTCTGCACAGCGCCAATTACGAGAGCTTGTCGTTTTTCGGCAAACTGGGCGACAACTTCAAACACATGTTCCTGCCGACGCTGTGCTATTCGTACGGGTCGCTGGCGTATTTGAGCCGATTTATCAAGTCGAACATGGAAGAAGTCGTTCGCCAGGACTACATCCGCACCGCCCGCGCCAAAGGCGTCAGCCCGAGAAACGTTACGCTCCATCACGCGTTCAGAAATACGCTCATTCCGTTCGTTACCCTGCTGGGCATGTCTCTGCCGGGCTTGGTAGGCGGATCCGTTATTCTGGAAAACATTTTCCGCTGGCCGGGCATCGGTCAGCTGTTCCTCGACGCGATTACCTGGCGCGACCACTTCCTGATCATGGGTCTGGTTTTGATGTTCTCGACGCTTACCCTGCTGGGTCAGCTTCTGGCGGACATGCTTTACAGCGTTGTCGACCCGCGAGTTATCGTCAAATAAGTTGCGAGTTGCGAGAGGCGAGTTGCGAGAGGCGAGTTGCGAGAGAATAATAGCCTCCCTTGCTATCGGGGGCGCCTTGATTAATTTTGAAAATGTGCTATCATACCGATAACACAATGCCCGGGTGGCGGAATGGCAGACGCTGGGGATTTAAAATCCCCTGACCGCTAAGGTCGTGAGGGTTCGATCCCCTCTCCGGGTAGAACAACGCCTTGCAAGTAATTGCAGGGCGTTGTTGTTTGCTTACTCTAACTATAGTGTAGTCAATTATTTATGAAACAAGCCCTGACAGACGGACTGCCAGAGCTTGTTTTGTATTTCCCGTATCAAAACCGGCGGGCGGCGATGAACGGGAAACCCCACAGGAAGAAGAAAAACCACAATGTGGGCGCCGACAGGGTCGGTTCCCAAGCGGAAGTGGGAAGCGCCAAAACAGGCTTTTACGGAGGCATAACCTTGTCCTGCTGCCCGTGCGGCATCGCACTCTCGCCTCTGATATAATAAACGAAATTTGCTCCAGGATCGTTACAGGAAAATTCTAAAAAAAAGAAAATTATTTGGCTTTTGATGTGAAAGCGCTTGCTAAGCGCTTGTTGAGAAAGGAATTAAGGCGAACAACGAGAACGATTGTATCAGACGAGCCACGGGGGTAACCCCGTGGACATACATGCAGTAACCAACGAACAAATATAGTACTATTCCGATAAGTTTGTTTCTGATGATTATCAGGGTTCAGTCCGTTCACGGATTTGAAGGATTATACGGATTTTCACCGATTGATTTTTTGCGTTCTTTGGGTTCTTTGCGGCAAAAATTTTCGACAGGCGAAATGTCCGCATTTAATTACATCGGTGAACGCTTGTCTGAAGAACCCGTTCTATCATTATTGGACGTTTTATTAAAAGCGATTTCTTTCAATGTGAATTATTAGTCAAACGTAAGAAAAAAAACAGTTGAAGATAAAACTGTAGTCTTCAATTCGTTAGTTAAATCTTATGCTTGACCAATAATAACATTCCAAAGCATTGATATGTCTATCATTCCTCAGGGCCTTCAGCGCTTGGAAACAAGCCTCTGAAAATAAGTTCCAAAGATCGCCTCCAAAAAAATATGTGAAGGAGAGCGCCCCCAAAGAAGCAGACGATTATAAATTTTAAAATGGGACGTAAAAACATCAAAAACAAACGTGAGTCGGGATCTGATGTCGCATCGTCTATAGCGTTACGTATTCTTTCTTCTGGCGTCGATAAAAGAAGTATTGCTATAAAGGGTAAAAAGAGAAATCCACAAGTAAACCAGATTCCCCAAAATTGGTTCGGTCTATAATAAATCGAGTAACTCATAAAGCAGGAGAGAAATCCTAAATAAATAATTGTGATAACCTGCCAGACAACTCGGAATTTGTTCAACCAATACCATGTAGGATGCAGAAATTCCATGAAACCATAAATGAGAACGGCAATCGAGCCAATTGTAGCAATGATAACGACAATAGGATAACAAAAAAGAAAAGTTCGCAGCTTGGGCGACATGGAATCAATTGCCTTTTGACGCTCTTCTTCCCTTCTTCGTTCGATTTCTTCTTTTCTTTGTTGCACTTTTTCCGGGGAATAGTATTCTTTCTCCTCCTTTTCTTCTGCTATGAAGGCGTCTTCAATACTGGTATTTCCTTTTTGATCCCAGGAAACAGTAACCACTTTTAAACCGTCTTCCCCCCGATATAAAGAGGTAGGAGAAGTTTCAAATGAAACGCCAAAATTAAGCCAAGGTGAAAAAAACCTAACTGGACTCCTCCCAGAATTATAAGTGGATGTAGTGGAATAGCAGGGAATTTTTATATCCGTGGAATTCGGTCTGTAACTTTCATCTTTCTCGTCTGGTTTCTTATAGCTGACAACCGTGTAAACATTCTTGCCATTTGCGCCGATATTCCCGGAAAGGTATTTAAAAATGGCATTGCCATAGGCATTAGGTAACGTGTAAATAGTAACATCCAAATCGAAAGAGTCGCCTTTTTTTGAATTAACAATCTTTTCATACGATTTACTTTGAATCAAAACCACGGCTGGTTTTTCCAATTTATCAAGGTCATTATCCAACTCATTTGAATATAAACACAAGATCAAATAATCAGAATATCCTTCATGAGTGTCGTCCCGAACGAACGTGTACGTTTTAGCTTGAACGTCGGAAGCGATGCCTTTAAGAAACTTATGCAATTTTGGGCAGATAGTCTTTTCGAAAAAATCAAAACTGTCTTTAGTAACAAGAGCGCGGCATTCAGCGCCAGAATACCAAAATCCCGACACTTCCCCCTGATTTGCAGTCAAATCTTCAAATGGGATCTTTGTTGGCGGTACATCTTCCACAATTTCGAAATCGCGAAAGTCGCGTTCTTCACCGATCTGTTGAAGTTGTTCGAAAGCAGCTGAAAAATCTGTCGTCTTCTCGTTGAATTTTTTCCAAAAATCACGGCTTTCCGAAATTTCTGATGCAGGCGCCAAACCTGTTACAGATAAGAATGGCAGCGCTAAAATCAAAAACAGAAGGCATACAAGACGTTTCATTTTTGGGGGTTCCTTTTCAATCGTTGTTCCTTTTCTCTGACTTTTACCAAATAGCAAATCTTTGGAATGATGTAAACTCTTTCCTTTTGCTGAAATGCACTTTTCTCGCTTTTAACAGGAAGGAAAGATAAGGGAATCCGTCATTCGCACAGATGCGTTAAACAGACGCATCAAGAAAAAATTGAGTACGCCAAACACATCCCGCAATAAAGGTCTGCAACAACCTTACAAAACAAACGCCAGACGACTCCCGAAGGAGCGAGGACGCGCTTGTTTTGTTTAGGCGCTAAATAAGGAATTCTCCTTTTTTATAAAAGAGGAGAATAGATCCGTCAAGGCGATTTAGTTGCAGTTTCTGTTGCGTCAGCGAATATTATTTGGTAATAATTCCAAAATTATTTTTTTATTTTATTACATTTTAAATTATTTTCAAGTAGCGTATTAAATAATTATTAGAAAATTTTAGAAATCTTTGACTCATTCGACAAGTTGTCGTCTGAACGCTAAAAAGCGGGCGTTTTACCCGCGCCATTCCCCGCCTAGCAGCGCAAAAAGACAACAAATTTTACGCAATTGTGCATTGACTTCTATTTTGCTCTCAAGTAGAATGGAAGTAGTTATCGTGAAAGAATTTGTTATTCCACCTGTATTTACAAGGAGAAATCCGCTATGAAAAAGACGTTATTCCTTTTGGCTTTCGCGGCTGTCGCGGCGCTGTGGTCGGCGGCGGGACGAGCTGAAACCGTTGTTGACGTTACGGTCAATCCCGACAAAGCGCTCAGCAGAATCGACAACAAAGTCTACGGGCATTTTCTGGAACACATCTACAATTCCTGCAACGGCGGGCTGTGGGGTGAGCTGGTCTGGAACCGTTCTTTCGAGTCGGGAATCGGATCAAACTGGCAGTACGCCAACGGGACGATTGCCTTTGAGAGTATCGGCAACCCGCGCGCAATTCTCGGTTCTCCAGATTGGACGGATTACGAGCTGACCTGCGACGCCAAAAAGACCGGCGGCGAAGAAGGGTTCATGATTATGTACCGCGTTACCGACAAGAACTATTTCTGGGTCAATATTGGCGGCTGGAGAAACGAACGCAGCGCTTTGGAGTTCGGCACGATTGACGGCGCTAAAGACACTCGCCACGGCGCCAGAGCGAAGTTCGCCCCATTCAAGAAAATCGAAACGGGCAAGACGTATAAAGTCCGTCTGGTCGTTAAAGGCGAAACCGCAAAGCTGTACCTGGACGACGAGCTGTATATGGAATCCAATTCTGATAACGGCGTCGGGCATGGCTGCGTCGGCTTGGCGACGTGGGAAACGTCCGCTCAATATTCAAACATTATCGTAAAAACTCTTGACGGAACCGTTCTTTACGACGGAAACAAACAGGCTCCCAATAACATCAAAACGTCTCAAATCCGGTTCTGGAACGTTGACGGAAACGTCAGTCTCGTCAAAGGCGACGCCCGTAACAGCGACAAGTTTGTCCGAGTTGATGGTTCTGGCTCTATGGAACAGGAAAACTTCTGCTTTGTCAAAGACGAGGTTTATCAGTTCTCGTTCTGGGCAAGAGGCAAAGGCGAAGTCAGCTTCCAGGGCAAACAGTTTGACGTCGACGCTGACCAGTGGACGAAATTCAATGGCGAATTCACGGTTGATGAATCGAACGAGAATGCGACGCTTAAAATAGAGTTCAACTCCGAAGACGGAACTTACATCGACTTTGATCAGGCGTCGATCATGCCCAAGTCGTGGGCGGAAAACTACAACGGTTTTCGTCCTGACCTGCTCAAGGCGATTAAAGACCTCAAACCGGCGGTAATCCGCTGGCCGGGCGGCTGCTATGCGTCCATGTACAGATGGAAGTCGGGCATCGGTCCGCAGGACGACCGCCGCGTCTATCCCAAGGAGATGTGGAACGACATTGACGTCAACTCGTTTGGCATTGACGAGTTCGTTCAGATGTGCCGGATGGTCGGCGCGGAACCGATTATGGTAGTCGACCTGGGTACGAAACAGTGGACAAACCGCGTTGAAGGCGCGAATGAAGTTGACTGGATGACAGAAGCTGTCGAATGGGTTGAATACTGCAACGGTCCGGCGACCTCGAAATGGGGAGCGGTTCGCGCTAAAAACGGGCATCCGGAACCCTACGGAATCAAATACTTTGAACTGGACAACGAAGTCCACTGGCAGTCAACGCCGTCGGATACGTACGTCAAGATGATTAAAGAAGTCGTTCCGAGAATGAAGGCGGTTGACCCGAACATCAAGATTATCGCCTGCGGATCGTGGGCGGGGCCGCGCGATGAGTGGGACAGAGCCATTCTCAACGGCGCGGGTAAGTACATTGACTTCCTGTCTACGCACCGTTACGACAATCCCAACGGATACATGAGAAATCCGTACGAGAACCAGAAGTTCTTTGAGTCTCGCCGCGAAATGATCGCTCAGTGCCCCAATCCCGCCATTCGGATGTTTGATTCTGAATGGAACGCGCAGTCGACTGACTGGCGCACGGGCTTGCACGCCGGCGGCATTCTCAACTGCTTTGAAAACGTCAGCGATACGCTGGAAATTGCCGCCCCGGCTCTGTTCCTGCGTCACAAATCGGCAACCGGCTGGGACAACGCCTTTGTCAACTTTGATCAGGCGGGATGGTTCCCCGCTCCGAACTACGTCGTCATGAAACTGTGGCACGACAACTTCATGCCCAATCGCGTTGAATGGACGTCTGAATCTCCCGACCTGACCGGCGCTATGCCGATTATCAACGTCCAGGCGTCGGTTTCCGACACCGGCAGAACGGTTGTCTTCAAAGCGGTCAATAACAAAGAGGAAGACGTTACGCTCAAGCTGACGATTACTGGGTTCAAGATTGGTTCTGTAATGGCTACCGTCGTTACTCCGGAACTGGCTCAAGGCGAACCCGTCAACGCGAAACTGACAAAACGCAACGATCTGGGCGCGGCGGACAGAATCGCCCCCAAACCCAACGAAGCGTCTGTTGACGGCAATACAATTACCGTTGTTCTGCCGGCTCTGTCCGCCAACCTGATTCGGGTGGAGAAGAGGTAGTAGTTGCGAGTTGCGAGTTGCGAGTTGCGAGAAAGATTTTAACACGAAATACACGAAATAAGCGAAACAAACGAAAGTTTTTTTAATTTTATTAAATTTTCGTGTTCTTTCGTTCCTTTCGTGTTTTTCGTGTTTAAAAAATCGCGCGAAGCGTAATGCCGCATTCCGAATTATTCCTCGCGTTTCAAAGAATAACGCGGACCCTCTTTCCCAATTATGCCGTTGACGACAAAGCCGCACTTTTCAAGAACTCTTTTTGAGGCAGCGTTGTCGGCGTCGGTTTCCGCTTCGATGGCTGTAACGTTCGGGTTTTGGAAAGCCCATCTCAAAGCCGCCTTAACCGCTTCAGTCGCGTAACCCTGACCTTGGTATTCTTCCAGAATCCCGTACCCGATTTCCGCGACGCCGATTGAGCCAAGACCTTTAAAGCAGAAGTCGCCAATATGCGTTCCGTCGATCAGTTCAATAATCCAGATTGCGTACCATTCCCATTGATCCGGATTCTGTAAACAGCCATCCAGCATCTCGGAATACGCCGCTTTCAGCTCGGCGTTTGTTTCAGAGGAAATAATTGCTTCCATCTGACTCCGATTTGCTGGATATATTCTTAAACGTTTGGTTTCTATCATGAGAATTTTAATAGACAAGCTGTTGCGTTAGTCAGGCGTCCTTAAAATCAGGAGAATATTTTACGTTGTAATTTTGTTTTCTGCATTGCTCGGCAAACGATTTAAAGACGCGAATTCCCTCTTCGAGAGGAACGCCAACAATGGCAGAAAAGTCCCAGCCGTAATCGCATTGGAGTTCTTCAGCAATTACCAATTTAAAAATGCGAGCAAACAACTGCGCTTCTGCCAGCGACATTCTGAACTTGACAAAAAACTCTTTTGAACGAGGATTGTTACAAAAATCAGCGCTGACGTCGTACGGGATGCCACTGTAAACCTGAGCTAAAACGGTATCGTCATATTCATAAACGATTTTAATCTCGCCTTTTGTCAAATCTTTTTTCACGTAATGAAAAGGCGGTCCAGAATACATCATGATTGTTCCCGATCTGAAAACGAAAAAATCGTATACGTTAAAAGTGAAAACGAATTCTCTCTTTTGCGGCGATTTTGACATGCTGGTTTTTAAGGATAATTCGCCCGATAACAGAACGTTTAACAAACATCATAACAAAAAAGGTAAGCATTAAGCAGTAAACGAACAGGACGTTAAGCGCCATATTCCTGATTCGCTTACCACTTACCACTTACCACTAAAAAACGTGGACAGCTAAAAGCTGACGTTAATTATCTGTGACGATGGTTATGAGGTCTTGAAGCCTGATAGTTTTGCTGTTGCTGCATCATTTGCTGCTGTTGCGCCATCATGGCTTGCTGTTCTTCAAGCGCCTTTTGTTCTTCCTGCGCCGCTTTGGCTTTGGCTCGTTCCGCCGCCATATCGATGTCGGGAATTTCAACGTTGGTAATAACGGCGGGCATGGAGCCGTCAGCCGGATTGGCTTCAATCGGCAGAACGCCATGTTCATCGGATTGAACCACGCCGTTTGACGGCGGAGTCGGCAGCGAATTTCCTTTTATGGAGGAAACAGGCAACAGACCATTCGACGGCGACTTAACTTGTCGGCTGAAATTCTTTGAAATCTTGGCGTAGAACGCTTTCTGATCTGAACTGAAATGGGCGTCCGCCTTTTTAGACTGCATGCTAAAGTACGCAGACCAGTATTTTTTGCCGTTGGAATCCAAGGTGGATTTCTGCGCTGACGCGCTGTTTTCGACAGCGAATACGAGCAAGACGTATTTCTGTATCGGAGCGGGTTTGCTTTCCCAAACTTTCGGAATGAATCCCAACGCCTTGGCGGGTTCCAACGGCATGACGGTAATTGGAACGACCATTGCCAGCAACTCGCTTTCGGACATTGTAAACATCAGTCCTTCCGGATTTTGAGGATCGCTGCTGGGCAGCGCCAGATTGAGGCTCACGCCGGAGTCTTCTATTCTGGCAACGAATCCGATTTTTTGGGGCAGCGAGTTCCAGTCCGCGGGGAAATTCTGAATTTCCGTTACTTTAATCGACAGACTGGTTGCATTTGCACTGTCGCCAAAACCGAGCGGTTGAGCTGCAACGGCAATCGGTACGACATTTTGCATCTGCGATAACTGCTCCAGGAATTTGGATACGTTTTTGTGGAGTACGACGGCTCGGCTCTCGGAAATGCCCTCAATTGGAGCGAACGGGAAATCTCCGCCGGCGGTAATTTTCGACCAGTCAAACGGCGCGCCGTCGGTGGGAATGTATTCCAACGACACTGCGCTCATTTTTGCCGTAGCTCCAGACTGGTTATACAGCTGAATCAAACGTCCAATTTCGTAAAGGTTGACGCGGTAATCTTCAACTTCAATGATTATATGACCATTTTCTGTTTTTCGAGAAAGAATTTTCCCGTCAGCCGTCAGTTGGGGCGTGATAAGCCACTCCAGAGTCTGAGCGTCAGTATCTTTCATGGAAAAGGTTTGCGTTGTCAGGGAATCAAATTTGTCGCCCAATTTTTCAATATCGGTGCGGTTGCCGATGTAAGCGATTTTTTCGCTGAACTTGACAAAATATTCCGTTCCATCGAGCACTTTTTCCAGGAATTCGGCTTCGGAGCTGGAATTCGCTTTTTTATTGACAGTTCCAGAGACGTTCGGCGAGAGCATAATCGTGGTCTTGAATTTCTCGCTGATAATCTCAAACGCTTTGCGAATGTCAACAGCGCCCTGGGGATCAAAACTGTACCCGTATGTCGTATCGAAAATCGGTTCTTTTGTTTTGTTCGCCGGTCTATTCGTCTTTTTGAGGCTGCTGCCTGCGTTGAATCCGATAGCGCCGCTATGAGGAGCTTTAACTGGCGAATCCGCAACGTTGGTTTTGGAATTCAATTCCCTGGCGCGTCGATTTTGTAAAACGTATCGCGGTACAAACGAGCGTTCGCCGAAACGAATATCAGATTCGCTATCGTCTGACTGCGGCGATTTGACGTCGCTAAACAGTCCAGGAGGCAACGGCGCCATCGGGTCGAGCTGATCTGCTCGCGCGTCGCTGACAACGGCTGCTTCAGACGCCTCGAAATTGGGCTGACTCATTGCATTAGTTGCAGTCGGTTCTTTTTCGGATTCAATTGCCGACGTCTGAATAACCTCATTGTTTTGAGGAGTTTTTTCTGCAATAGCCGTTTCCTGAGTTTTGGCGTCGTTACCGCCAGGCATAGCCAGAACGTCAGGTTCTGACGGAATTCCCGGCAAATCTGAATCGTCGTCTGGAATAGCGGGGGCTTCCGGCATGGCGAACGTACCTGGCAGATTATCGTTAATTAACGTGGCTTTGCTTTTGTTGGTCGAATCGTTTGTGTTTGAAACGGATTCCGTCGCAGCTGCGCTGTTTGATCCAACGGCTGGATTAATCTGAGCTTCAGACGAATTCTCGTTCACAGCCGGAACTGGAGGAACGTCCGAATGTGCTGGAGGGACTTCCGGAGAAGCGGGAAGTTCTGGAAGCGATGGTACAGCAGGAGTTTCCGGCTCCGTTGAGGGCGCTTCAGGAATCTCTGGAAGTTTAGAATTGTCTGGAACCGCAGGCGTCTCCGGAACCGCTGGTACGTCTGGGACTGCAGGCGTCTCCGGAACCGC
Source organism: Thermoguttaceae bacterium (assembly GCA_045586185.1). GTDB lineage: Bacteria > Planctomycetota > Planctomycetia > Pirellulales > Thermoguttaceae > RUG11551. The sequence goes on from JAZMZV010000221.1 coordinate 12,826, forward strand.
AGGCGTGTCCGTGTCCATACTCATCGGGGGCGTCTCGGGAAGCGTTGTCTCCGGTACAGTTTCAGGGGTTGTCGACTCTTGTGTCGTTGGAAGCGACGTGATTGTCGATTCAGCCGGCAAGGTTGGCAACTCTGGAACGTTCTGCGCTGCAGGCGAAAAAGGAGCGTCTGTAACTGCTGAATCCGTCATGGAATCTGACGATGCCAGAGTCGCTGCGCTTTCACCTCCGATTTCGCCGGGAACCGGGAACTCCGATTTCTGCGGCATCAGACACACAATAATAAATGCGGCATACAATCCGACCGCGGCTGATAATGCGATTGACGCCAATTGAACGGAACTTTTCATATCGATTGCTTTGTGTTGTTATGGTTGTTTAGAACAACATTCTCAATTTATGTACAAATACACAATTCCGCTAATGGGAATTTTTCTACTCTAGTTATCGGATAACTGATACAATAAGCATAAGAGGAAAATCGGAAAAAATCGTTTCAACCGTCAAATTTTATCAAAGAGTAAGTGATAAAATAGGAAGTATAAATAAATTGAAGCAGCTTTCGCTTAGGCAATACGGAATAGTGTCAAGTGAAACTAAAAAATTGAGTCGTTTAACGTCCAAACGAATACTAAAAGTTAATTTCTACGGGAAAATGAAATTTGCCAACACTATTTATTTTATCCGCTCTTTCTATTTATGCTATTTATAAGTAATAAATCTTTTATTATGGCGTTATAACTCTTTATTTTTTAAGATGTTATAATAGATGCGTAAATCTTTTCGAAAAAAGTTCAAATTTCTCGTAACATTTGACGGGGGTTATTCGTATATAATTTTACAACAATCGCAAATGCAGAAGGAACTACATGAATGGTTAATCTCCTGGTTGCCGGTTCAAGTCCGGTCGGCGATTTGCAAAAATCGCTGTAGCTCAACTGGATAGAGCAGGAATATGTTTCTTCGATCCTTGTTGCGATTGTTGTTTTCATCCAATTAGCATAAATGCCGAAGGAACAACATGGAATTAGTTTTCAAAATTGTTTCTTCAACCTTTTGTTATGTTTTTTGAAAAATGGTCTGGTAAATGCCGAAGGAACTACATGTTTTCAGGAACGCTTTCGTTTCTTCACTCCTTGTTGCCAGTCCTTTTTTAGACTCTTTTGATATATTGCTGCTATGCGTAATCTGAACGAAATTGCTAAATATGTTGACCCCGACGCCTCTATGACCCTCAACGAAGCTGGCGGGCTGGCGTACAAGCTCTCTGCCAAAGAAGCGCTGGCTCAGCTGGCGGCGACTGGATGTCTGTCGCAGACGTTTTACGCCACGGAAGTCGACCAGCTCAAAACCATTCTGGAGTTGGCGTCCGACAGCGACGTTGATGACGAATTTCTTGCCAAGCTGGCTCTGTACGCCCGCGTCAAGGGATACATGAAAGACATGCCGGCGGTGTTGTGCGCAGTTTTGGCGTCGAGAAAGTCGTCGTTGCTTGAAAAAGTTTTCCCGGTCGTTATCGACAACGGGAAGATGCTACGTAATTTCGTTATGGCGGTGCGTTCCGGCGTAACCGGTCGCAAGTCGTTTGGATCCGCCGTTCGCCGGTTGATTCGCAACTGGTTCGACGCTCGAACGGAACAACAGATTTTCAATACGTCCATTGGAAACGATCCGTCTATGGCGGACATTGTCAAGATGGTTCACCCAACGCCCAAAACGCCGCAGCGCGAGGCGATGTACGGTTACCTTATCGGAAAGCCGTACGACGAATCGCAGCTGCCGCAGGCGGTTGTCGAGTACATTCACCTGCTCAAAACCGGCGTAGACGAAAACGCGGTCGTTCCAGACGTCCCGTTCCAGTACCTGACGTCTTTGGAATTGACGACCAATCAGTGGAAGACCATCGCGCAAAATGCGTCTTGGCAGACGACGCGCATGAACCTCAACACGTTCCTGCGTCACGGCGTTTTTGATGACGCCGAGCTTGTTAGCAAAGTCGCCGCCCGGCTTCGCAATGAAGAGGAAATCCGCCGCGCCAAGGCGTTTCCGTATCAGCTCATGACGGCGTACATGAACGCGTCAGAGGAAATCCCGTCAGACGTTCGTTTGGCGCTGCAGGACGCCATGGAAATCGCGACGGACAACGTCCCGGTTATCGACGGTCTTGTCGCGCTTTGCGTTGACGTTTCCGGATCAATGAGTTCATCCGTTACCGGTTATCGCCGCGGGGCGACGTCCAAGGTCAAGTGCGTTGACGTTGCCGGGCTGATGGCGTCGTGCATTTTGCGCCGCAATCCCAACGCAGTCGTCATTCCGTTTGAGGAGAAGGTTCGACGCTGCTCGCTCAACCCGCGCGACTCCGTTATTACCAACGCTCAAAAGCTGGCAAAGCTCAACGGAGGCGGAACGGACTGTTCCTGCGCGATGAAATACATCCTCCGCAACAAAATCAATCCGGACGTCGTCATTTACATTTCAGACAACATGTCCTGGATTGACACTGCCCCGGATCATTCCTGGAACAATTGCACGGAAACTGTCGCCTGTTGGGATAAATTGCGTCAAAAAAAGCCCAACGCGCGGCTTATCAACATCGATATTCAGCCGTACGGCTCGTCTCAGACGCTCAATCGGGCGGACATCGCCAACGTCGGCGGATTCTCAGACGTTGTATTCGACTTCGTCGCCCAGTTTGCTCAAGGACATTCCCCCAAGCATTGGGTTGAACAGATCGAACAGATCAACCTGGACGAGCCGACGAAATAACGCCGAGCTGATAGCTGAAATAACTAACGCAAGAAGCGCTGTTCAACAGCGCTTCTTTTTTTATTTTGGCATTAATATATTTTGACATAAATTTTTCTTTTTAAAGCGCTCTTGACATATTTTTAAATTTGATAATAATTAATAATAATGAGAAGCTGGTAGTCTTCCAATCGTTGAAACAGTTCGTTTCCCGGACTGTCAGCTTCGGCGGTACACTATAACCTTAATTATCCTACCATGAAACGTTTATTCTCTTTGTTTGCCGTAATGGCTTTGGCGTTAAGCGCATTGATGTCTGTTCAAGCGCAAGAGGCTCCCGCTCAAGAAGAACTCAAATCGGTAAAATATGTATTCTTGTTTATTGGAGACGGCATGTCCGCTCCGCAGCGGCAGATGTGCGACAATTATCTCCAGGCGATTGGTCAGCCGGGAATGATGATGAACTCGTTCCCCGTTAAATCCCCAACGACGACGTGGTCTGCCAACAAACTCGTTACGGACTCTGCCGCCAGCGGAACGGCTATCGCCTGCGGCGAAAAGACCAACAACGGCCGCATTGGAATGGATGCGTCTGGAACGCGCAAACTGGAATCTTCCGCTTACGTTGCCAAAAAGACCGGCAAAAAAGTCGGAATTATGACAAGCGTTACCCTCAATCACGCCACGCCGGCAGCGTTTTATGGCAATCAGGACGACCGCGGAAAGTATTATCTGCTCGGTCTGGACTTGCTTCATTCCGGGTTCGATTTCTTCGGCGGCGGAGCGATTGACAAACACGACGACAAAAGATACAAAGATAATATTGGCGACGTCTATAAACAGACGTTAAAAGCCGGTAAAGACTTCAAGGGCGACATCTACGAACTGGCGGACGAATTCGGATATGAAGTCGTTCATGATCCAGACGATATTATGGATCTCGAACCGGGAGACGGCAAAGTTATCGCCTGCCAGAAAGAAGGCGCTCTGCCGTACGCCATCAACCATGAGGGCGGTCTGACGCTTGACCAGTATCTTGCCAAGGCGATTGAATTGCTCGACGGTCCCGCCGGATTCTTTATCATGTGCGAAGGCGGAAAGATCGACTGGGTTGGTCACGCCAACGACTCCGGCGCCGTTCTCAACGAAGCGATTGCTCTGGACAAAGCTGTTAAAGTCGCGTACGCGTTCTACGAAAAGCATCCTGACGAAACGCTCATTATCGTTACCGGCGATCACGAAACCGGCGGTTTGACCCTCGGTTTTGCCGGCGAAGGCATCAAGGCGAATTATCAACTCCTTCAGAATCAGACGACCTCTCGCGACCGGTTCCGTGACGAAATTTACAGAATCGAACACAAAAAGGATCTGACCTTCGACGAAGTCAAGCCGATTATCGAAAAAGCGTTTGGACTCAAGTTCGACGGTCCGGCTGACGACCCGATGACCGTTACTGAAGATGAACTCAAGCTCATGCTTGAAGGATTTGCAAAGGACAAGAAAGATTATCACAACAAAGCCCTCGCCCCGGTGGTTTTCAAAGTCTTTGACAAGAAAGTTGGTTTGACCTGGACCTCCGGCAGCCACACCGCCTTGCCGGTTATCACCTCCGCTGTTGGCGTCAACGCCGACTTCTTCAAAGGCAACCTTGACAACACCGACATTTCCAAGAAACTCAAGGCGATTCTGCAGGCGAAATAAATTTAGTTGCGAGTTACGAGTAGCGAGTAGCGAGAGTACGCAAGCGTCAATCCTACTCGCAACTCGCACCGACAGGGTCGGTTCCCAATTGAAAGTGGGAAGCGCCAAAACCGGCTTATTCGGAGGCATAACCTCATCCACTCGCCCGTGCGGTTTCGCACCGCAACTCGCAACTATCTATGCGTTACTTTCCCGTTCCCACCCGACACGATTTTGTTTCTATTGCCGTCATTCTCGCGGCGTGCGTTGCGATAAGCTATGTAGATTTGTCGCCCAAGACAATTTCACAGGACGGCGACAAAGAGAAAGCCGTCGTTCTGTCGGTTGATGATTCCAGCGTGGAACAGATTGGTCTTCTGACTCAGGGAACGCAGAATCTTCGCGTTCGCGTCCTGACCGGGAAATGGAAAGGGCAAGAATTCGACGCCGCCAACCTGCTGCGCGCTCAGATGGAGTTGGACAAGATATTCAAACCCGGCGACAAGATTCTCGTTGGCATCTATCCCGACGCCGACCCGAAAACGTCAACGATTACGGCGCTGCATTATTACCGCGCCGACTGGACGTTTTTTCTGTTTTTCCTCTTTGCTGCGTTGCTGCTCGTTTTTGGAGGGATAACAGGGTTTACCGCGCTGCTGTCGTTTGTGTTCAGCTGTCTGGTTGTCTGGAAACTGCTGCTGCCGCTTTGCTTGCGCGGCGTCAATCCGATGCTGGTTGCTCTTGTAACAGTAACAATCCTTTCAGCTGTGATTATTTTCCTGATTGCCGGATTTACCAAAAAGGGCGTTACAGCGTTTTTGGGCGCGTTTGCCGGCGTGCTGGCAAGCTGCTTGCTGGCGTGGCTGTTTACAGACCTGTTCAAAATCAACGGCGCTGCGATGCCGTATTCTCAAGCTCTGCTTTACAGCGGTTACGACCACCTCAACCTGGCTCATATTTTTATTGGCGGGATTTTCCTCGGGTCGTCCGGCGCCGTCATGGACCTGGGCATGGACATCGCCGCCGGCATGAGCGAAATCGTCAAGCAGAAACCGGACATTTCCCGATCTGAGTTGATCCTTTCTGGAATTCACATTGGTCAGTCGGTTGTAGGAACGATGACAACGACGCTGCTTTTAGCGTACTCCGGCGGCTATTTGACCCTCATGATGATGTTCGTCGTTCAGGGAACCGAGCCGATCGACTTTATCAACAACCCGCTCGTCGCCTGCGAAGTCGTCAAGACGATTATCGGCAGTTTTGGTCTGGTTCTTGTCGCGCCGTTAACCGCGGTTCTCGGCGGATGGACGTTGAAATGAATTCCTCAATTCTCTTGTAACGTCAATTTCGATTTAACCTCATACGTTCCCGGGGCGAGTCGATAGACGCAGCAGCCGTTACGATAGTCCGAATAGCGAATTGCGCCGTCGGAGAACGCAACGCCGGACTGGTCGTTGTCGACCGGGACGCAGACGACAGCCATCGTATTCTCCGGGACGGTAAACGTCCAGGTAAACGTGCCGTCGGCGCATTTCCAGGAACTCTCAATTCTACCGTTGGGGGAATCGTACCAGCCGCTGGCGTCGGTTATCTGTCCGCACGGCTGCGGAGCGAGCAGAATCTCTTTAAATCCGCATGACTGTTCCGTCTGACGAATTCCCAGCAATCCCGCGGTAAACCATTCCTGAGCGTGACCGAACATGCAGTGGTTCATGGAACTACCCGGTCGGTTCCATGCTTCGGAAAGCGTCTTCATGCCGTAGTTTTCCAGCATGTTGACGTAGCCGGGTGACGACTTTCGCATAATGATTTTCGCGATGACGTCGCCGCGGTTCTCTTCCATCAGCGTCCGGAGCAGATAAACGAAAGCAACCTCGCCGGTCGTCGGGCGGTATTCCATTCGTTCGATGGACTCGATAAACTTCTTCATGACTTTGGGTCGCTGATTGTCTGGAACGAGATGAAACGCCAGAGCAAAGGCGTAACTTGCCTGTGAGTCCGTAGCGACGACGCCAGTTTCCGGGTTGTAGTACGCCTTGAGAAACGCATCAGTCGCCTCTTGCGCCAGCGCCGCGTAGTACTTTGCCCGATCCGGCTTGTTAAGCAGAATCGAAATCCGGCTCATCAGTTGAGCGTTGTTGACCAGAAACGCCGTCGCCGGCAGTTGAATGGGCGTCAGCTGGGAGAAATACTGCTTGTCCGTCTTGTCGCTCCAGTCGTACCAGTCGCCCAGCCCGCCGAGAGGAAGCCCTTTGTCGTCACGCGTTGAAAGAATGTACGCCATGTATTTTTCCATCGTCTCGTACTGACGAGCAAGAATTTCCGTATCGCCGTAGAACTTGTACAACAGCCAAGGAATCTGCACCGTCGACGCCGACCATTCCGGCGATTCCGACCAGTATCGCTGCTTAAAGCGGACGTATTCCGGAGCAGTGTTGGGAACAAAGCCGGACGGTTCCTGCGCCTCGGTAATGTCACGGCACGTTTTTCGGTAAAGCTGATGAATGTTGAACCGATACATAATCGACGGTCCCATCAGGTGCGCGACTTCCAGCCAGCCGAGTTTTTCTCTGTGTGGGCAGTCGGTCAGAACGTGCTGAAGGTTGCTGCGAACGGATCGGGAAATCATGGCTTCGATGTCGTTCAGCCACGGCGCGGACGAATGGAACTCGCCGGCTTTAGCGGAAGACGTCGTTGTAAATTCCGCCTCAATGCGTTCGATAAATGGCGTATCGGCGTCTTGAGCGTTGAGCGTTGCCCCGGAAATATAGATGAACTGGAAACCCCAGTACGTAAAATGCGGAACGAAAACAACAGGGTTGCGCGCCGCGTCGAAATCGTCTGGAAACGTTATCGAATAGGAATGTCCTTTCCATGGGTTCTCTTTCGTTTCCGCCAAAGTAACTGTAACAGTTTTGCCCGGCTTCCCAAAAATGGTCAATCGGGGACGTCCGGAGAAGTTGTACCCGAAATTCGCCTCGATTCTGTTGTCCGCAAGCGTTTGGACGGATTCCGGCTTGAGGACTTCCGCTACGTATATGTTCGGGTGCTCCTGACTTCTTAACTGACCGGCAGGCGGAGCGCTCGACAGAGCCGCGGCGATCCAGCCGTCGTCGTTGTACGGCGCTGTATTCCAGCCGACCAGACTCTGTGACAGAACCCAGTCTTCCCCGCCGTAGACGCAAGAGAACGAAATTGGTCCGGCAGTCGTTTTCCAGGATTCGTCAGAAACGATTATCTGCTCAGAGCCGTCTTTGAACGTAACGACGATTCGCCCAATCCATTGCGGCTGCCCGAACGATCCTTTATACTTGACGTACCGTCCGCCGGCAACATTGTAGAATCCGTTTCCCAGCCAAACGCCCAGAACGTTGACGCCGGAACGAATCTGATTTTTGACGTCCCACTGATTGAACAGACACGTTTTGTTGTAATTCGTCCAGCCCGGCGACATGGGCGCGCTGACGGTTTCTCCGTTGACGTCCAGCTGATAGAATCCCAACCCGCAAATCGACGCCGTCGCGGAAACGACGTTCTCCGCCGGCTGACTCAGTTCAAACTCCTTGCGAAAAACCGGAAGCCCCTGAGAGCAGTCGCCGGAAATCCACTTGGCGCCAGCCAGCTCCGGGGGAATGGTCGTCTGCGGCTGGTCAGCCAAAGAGTTCATGCCAAATGTTACAGAAAAAACGGCAACAATAAAAAGTTTTATTCCTCGATCCATGGGATTAGTATGGTAAGATAAGAGTGGCGTGTGGTTAGTATTAAGTATGCTAATTTGATAAATAAACTAACCGATTGTCATTGTAATGCTTTCAAATTGACTCCATGATGACAATCCTGTCATGGCGGGAACCGTTATTAACTACGTTCCCACCTAAACGGATATAAAAACGTTTGTTGAGTTGCGTTCATCTGTTTTTCTACTCTTGCGGTTCCGGTTCCTTTTCCCAGCGGAGACCTGAAACCGTCAGTTTGCCGGATTTTTCCAGAGCGGTGCGGAGGTCCGGCAAGTCGTATACCTGTAACGCTCCGAAAACGACGCTGGCAAACGGGGTTGTGGAATATCCTCCGTTTTCGACCATGTTCGTCCAGCTGACAAGCGTGTTGACAACGGTCAGATGGTCAAACGTTTCCGGCTCGCAGAATTCCGCGTGCAGAGCGGGTATGGACGCCTCGTTGACGGCGATACATTCAACGCCCGTCGCTTTGAGTTCCGTTCTGAGGAAACGGTTCAAAGAATACAGGTCTTCAGCGCGGAATCCGACGTACGTCTTATTCAAATTAAAGGCGAAATAGCAGTCGCAGCCGTCCTGACCGAAATGATCGTTGCTGAAATACGGCTGTTTGAACTGCTGCGTTTCGCCGTATCCTCGCAAATCCACAGTTAAAACCGGCTTTCCGCTTGCCAGAAGACTGTTGACCATTTCCGCGCCGTCGGCTTTGCCATTGTCGCTGACAAAAAGCGTCGCCTTCGACATGTCGGCGTTATGGGGAACCAGCCAAAGAGCGGTCAGATACAATTTCGGCTCAACCTGAAAGACGATTCTCGTCGCCGTCGCCAGAACTGGGGTTTGACCTTCCCCCGCGGTAATCAATTCTGTAACGTCTTCAGACGACAAAACTGTCAGAACGGGGATGTCTTTGGATTGGCGGAACTTCGCCAGCTGACGGACTTTGACTCGCATTTCGTCTTCCTGCGTCTGCGACCAGAGTTCCGCCCGTTTGGCGGCAAGTTCCTTTGCGTAATCCCGGTTGATGTCGAACGTCGTTCTTGCCCCGGGAATGTCCTGAATGTTGCCCTTTGGAGTAACGTAAAGCTCTTCGTCCGTTAATTCCAGATCTCCGTCCGGTTCGACAATCGGGTCTGCTTTATTTGGACCGACAACCGCTTCGCTGCCGCCGACCAGGAACCGGCGCATAAACCGAACGGTCGCTTCTCGCAGAAGCTGGTCAAATCCGTGCGTGTTGTACGTCTCAGCCAAATTCATGCGTTCTGGATACCCCAGCAATCCAAACATGCGTTTGCTGTATCGATAGGTATCCCACGTTTCTTTAATCGGGAAGAAGTCTTTTGTCGCGCAGCCGATCAGGGTCGGTTTTGGAGCGTGCATGATGCAGTAGTCGGGATGATCCATGCCGAAGTCCAGCTGACCGAAAACGTGCTGTTCCGCATCGGCTTCCGGATTTCCGCGCCGATACATGCCCGTCAGAGAAGTCAGATAGCACATCGACGCGGCGACTTCAATGCGTTCGTCCAGCGCCATTAAAAACGCCGTTTGAGTCCCGCCGCCGGACAGCCCGCACGCGCCGATCATCTTCGGGTTAATATCCGGACGAGACTGCAGATAGTCGATTCCGCGCATGCCGTCCCAGATTTCAAACCAGCTTGTATTGCGTCCCAACGCCATGGAGCCGATTCCCAGCAAATTGTGAGCGTCTACGGAAAGAGGGGGTTTTGGCGTGGTAAACTGAATTCGCTCGCCCTGGTCAATCGGGTCAAAGCTCAAAACCGCCATACCGTTGAGAGCCATCAAAGCGGATCCGCGCTGAAGTCTTACCGCCGCCTTTCCGTTGAGATTGTGTCCGCAGGAATGCAGAACGCCGGGCCACGGCTTGGGGTATTTCGTTTCGTCCGGGAGATACAGGGTTGCTGTAACCCAGAAATTTGGCTGGGATTCAAAGCGGACTTTTTCGATTGTATACCCTTCTTTTTGAATCGTTCCTGTTACAACCGCATTGAGCGGATTGCGTTCCGGGAACGCGCCGATTTGCTTAAAGAAAAAGTCTTTGCGGTCTTTTTGGTACTGAGCGATCTGTTCCGGCGTCTTTGTCTTTTCGTAAGTGTCGATCCAGCGCTTTTCCGCTTTATCCAGAAGGGTCAGCATCCATTCGTGCATCATAAATCGATTTTCGCACTCGACGCAGTCCGCCGTCTTGACAATTCCCTTCGGCAGAACCGGCGTGGAAAGAACGTCCTGACTGACAATCGGTTTAGTTTCCGGTTTAGCTTCTTCCGCAAACGCGCTAGAGGTAACGACCAACGCCAGAACGATTGACGTTAAGATTCTGTTCATGAATTACTCTCCTTGTATGGTAAATGATTTAATCGTTAACCAATTTGCTTTCCAGTATAACGGTTCAAATTCCCCTTGTCAAGACAGTGGAAAGAGAAATTTCAATCGGCGCCTCGACGCTGACTTGAAAAACTTTAGCAAGGAATGAGCAAGCGACCAACGGGAGCGATTATAATGCGTCGCGCGCGGGTGCGAAGCCGCACGGGCAGAAGGACTAAGTTTTTCAACCAAAAAAGCGCTTTTGGCGCTACCCACTTCCACTTGGGAACCGACCCTGTCGGGCGCGGATTAGGAGTGGCGCCTCCCGCATTGGCAAACGCTTATAACAAATCTCAAAGACTCCTTTTGTCAAATTTAAATTCATTAAGAACCGCTCCGTCGCTGGCTCGATAGACGCGAAGAACCATTTTCCCGTCTTCGACCGTTCCGTTGATAACGATAGCGGTGTCGCGTTTGGGATTGAGCGTTCGTCCTCCGCCGACGAAATGACCCCAGGGACGGTCTTTGGTTGGCGCGTCGTAACGGAACCGGTGATTATGAGCCGTTATAACCGCCTGAACGCCGTACTGCTTGAACAGCGGCCCCCACATGTCAGCGCACGGTTTGTGCCAGGCGGCTGCGCCGTCCAAGCTGTCTCCGCGGCTTGCATTGGGATTGGAACTGAACAGCGGGATGTGACAGAATACGACAATGTACGGCGCGGACTTGATTTCCGGTCGTTCCAGCGCTTCCTTAAGCCATTGCGTTTGCAGTTCCCGATACGGCTCGAATTCCGCCAAGCCCTTAAACGCCGGGTGAGCGTCCAGCTTGTCTTCCCCGGTATCCATGCCGATTAGGGCAAAGTCGCCTTGACGAACGGCGAAGTTTCGACCCAAAGCCCAGTATTTGGAATCCTTTTCTTCCGGGTTGCGGGTAATGAGAACCGTATCCAGATTTCTGACCCACGATCCGCGGAAATCGTGGTTGCCGGGAATGAACAGAAACGCGTAGCTTTCTGCAATCGCGCACCCGCCGGGATAAAGCAAATTGTATATTGCCTCGTCTTCAGAGTGAAGCTGATGAACCGTGTCGCCGTTCCAAACGACAACCGCAGGCTGAAGTTCTTTGAGCCTTTTGTCAATCGCCTTGAGGGTGTAGATTTCAGAGTGCGTGTCGTTTATAACGGCAAACGACGACCGCGCCTTTTCGCCCATCGTGGTAAAGGAACGAACAGCGCTGAATTCCGGTTTTCCCACTTTGACGTTGTAGGCGTTGGGATAGTCAACCGACATGGTCGCAGCGCGATAGTAGTATTTTGTATTCGGTTCCAGACCCCGAATTCTGACGGACAGAATCTTTTCCTGAATCGACCGCAGCGGCGGAACGCAGGCGTAAACTCTTTTCGCGTCCGACAGGTCTTCTTTGGTAGAATATTCGATAAACCCAGCCGCTGGACCGTTGACGCCCCAAACCGCGCCGATTGACGTTTCAGACGGAATCTGGAGAAAGACGGGCGTTCTGAACAGAGACGTCTTTGCCGGCGCTGCGTCTTGAGCGTACAGCAAAGACGTCAAAAGGATGACAATGGACAGGAAGGATAATAAATGTTTCATGGCAGTTTTGAACGCTAATACAATTCAAACGATATTACATAAATTATACTGATGAACAAAAACAAATGCAAGGGGAGGGCGAGGGGCGTATCAGTATCCCCAAATTTGCAGGTTTTTCATCTCGCCGTGGAATTGGTATTCCGGCTTCTGCGTATCGGAATACTGACCCAGATACAAGTCGCCGAACCAGTCTGTCAGCGGCGTGGAAACGGGCGATTGCGCGACCGTCTGTCCGTTTTGCAGAACTTTCATCTGACCGTTTTCGACGATAAAGTCCATGTGAAGCCATTCGTTCAAGGGAACTTTGGTTTCGGAATCGCAGTCTGTTCCTGAGAGATGGAATCGCCATTTCTCCTGAAACTTCTGGATAAACCAGCCGCTGCGCCGCCAAGCGCCGTAGCTGACCGGAACCGGCATGACGCCCGGCTGCGTGAATTTAATGTCAAACGAAATCGCCAGGAACCCTTTCATGTTGAGGTCTTCTTCCGACGGGACGACCAGACACCCGTTGTGTGACGCCAGATCGACGGTCGGCATGTCGAGAAGGCGGTGGACGGTCAGCGGCTTTGTCGGCGCGGGTTTGGGAACGTCGATTGACCCAACGTAAACCGGTTCAGACTTCTTCGGCTGAAACATCGACAACGGACAGCGGTTTTCAATGGATTTCCGCTCGGGGACGATTCCTTCTGTCAACGCGGCGAGGTCGTTGATTGTATCGCCGGAAACGCGGCACGTGCCGCACGTCTGAGCCGGGTCGCAGACGAACCGGACGGAGTAGAACCATTTCCCTTCCCCGGCTTTCGCGTCGATAAACCGGTTCATTTCCGTCGTCCCGACAAGCGTGTCGTCCGTCAGGGAGAAATCGGGACTGTTACATCGATGAATTTCTGCCACCAGACCAATAACGCGTTTGTCGTTCGCCCAGGACAGTTCCGGCTTTCCGGATGCGGTCAGCGTTAAGTTGATTTTTGGCATGACGTCAGGAAGCGGCTGTGGGAGAATCTGTCGGGATCGACCGGCGATGGCGCCGCCGTTGAGTTCGAACGCGCCGGGCATGTCGATTCGCGGGGCTGCGTACGCCTGTCGAGCGGCTCGTTTGATAATCGCCAAAATCTGTCGATATACAGGGTCGTCAGTCGATTGAATCGAAACGACCGGGACGCCGGAGTTCGGGTCGCTTGCCGCGACGGGTTTCCACGTCTGAGTTGGGAACCAGTCCAGGGGATGAACCGCGTGTTCGTACCGTCCGCCGGACATGATTCCCAGCCGACGGAACTGCTGGTCGAATTTCGCGTTTCGGCACGCGCCGATACCCAGCGGCGAGGCGCCGCTCCCGTTGGTCGCTTGCGTTAATTCCGAATTCCTAATTCCTAATTCCGAATTAGCTGGCGCCATCGGAGCGCGCAAGACCCGGCTGTATTCCGGACGTTCAAGGTTAATCCAGTCGTTTTCGAACCGGACGATATTGCCGTTCTCGTCAGCGTGACATTCCTTGCAGCTGGAGTTCTTCATGACGTCCCGAATCTGATTTGCCGCCTGTTCCCATGGACGAAGAATCGGTCCGGACGCCGTGTAGTTCCACGTCCCGTAATAGATGCCGTTGCTGTCAATCCACGTAAAGAGCAGCTCGCGTTCTTCTTTGGTCAGGAAATCCTTGTGCGTCGGGTCGTTGAGAAGCCGTTCCGCCAGGGGGGCATTTCCAGAGCCGTGTTCGTACGGCTGGAAAATCCGGCAAGACCAGTACGCAGTTCCGTTCATACAGCAAATTCCGGAAATTAAATCGATATGATACTGCTTTTCCCGGCGGGAGGTCAGGTTGTCGTAGCTGATATTGAACAGCCGCGTTGGGGCGGAGGACAAGTCCAGCCCGGCGGCGATTCCCTCGTCTCCACCGTGACATCGAACGCATTTCCGGTCGAGAATCGGCTGAATCATGGACGGGTAATCCAGATAGCCGCTTCCCCAGGACTCGTCTTGAGGAACCAGCGGCGGACGTTTGCTTGCCATCTTCAGCTCTCCGACTTCGCCTTGCGGCGGGCCGTATTCGTGACACCCCGTACAGCTTCGCGCCGTACCGGGCGCCGCCTGAATAAACGTTCTCATGGAACGGATAAGGCGATAGTTCTCGTCGAGAAGCTGGAAGTAAATTGCGCGTCCGGACGGGGCTTCAAAGCAGACGCTGCCGTCCTCGCAGACGGGAACGATGCCGTGATAGATTTTCGGACTCCACGCCAGCGCGGCGGAAATGGAAAACGTCTGGTTGAGTCCGTTGCTGCCCGGCGAGGCGCTGACGCGGGACGTCTCTTCTATAACGCGCAGCCATTTCACGTCTCCCCGTTTAACCCCCTTGAGGTTCTGGTAAACGTCTGTTACAAAGAAACTGCCTGTCGTCCTGGAACGGTCGGTTTTGTCAACCAGAACCGGCGGGACAGGGCGGGGGACAATCGGAATCGGGTTGTGAAGGTCAATCGTCGCGCTGGACAGAAGCTCCGTCTTGTTCCCCTTGTCGTCGATAAGTAGGAGCGAATTGAGCCGCCCGCCGTTGGTCGGGTTGTCGATCTGCCCGGAATAGAGAACCCGCGTCTTGTCCAGCGCCCACGGATCGCAGGACTGCCCGCGGTCGTACGTCGGCTTGTCCGGGTATTCGAGATTGGTAATCGCCTTTTCGTCGTTCTTCCCAGAGACGGAATTCTGAACCCCGGCAGAGATGTCGATAAACGCAATTGTTCCGCGGGGCGGGGCGTTGTGCGGCGCGAACGTCCCGACAACCAGATTCGGACTGCCGGGCACCGGCTTCGCCTGAAGAATCGCTTCCGGGAAAACCATGTTGTTGGCGAAGAACGCTGTCTCGTTTGTCCCGTCCGGATAGACAGACCACAGACTTTGAATCGTCAGCGCGTTTTTGTCGATGTACTCCCAGCGGCCAAAGAGAATTCTGCCGTCCGGCAAAACAGACGGGTCGAATTCTGTTACATTGTTGACGGAAATCGTATGGATGTCGGACCCGTCCGCGTTCATGACGTGAAGAATCGCCACGCCGTTGTTGGCGCACGGCACAAGGCCGCTGTAACGCGTGGACGTAAAGACGATTCTCCCGTCCGGCAGCCAGGCGGGGCGAACATCGTGATGTCCGCCGCCGGAACCTTTGTACGGATTCCCCTGAGCGTCGAGGTTGGTCAGCTGCTTCAGCCCCGTCCCGTCGAGGTTGATTTTGTAAATAATCGAGTTCCCGTTGGGCGTCCCCTTGTAACAAAACAGAATCGTTTTGCCGTCGTAGGACAGAGCCGGGTCAAAGTAGATGCCGTCGCCCAGCGTCGGGTTGGTCGTCGGGTCGATAAGAGGTCGAATCCGATACTGCTCCGGCGGGTCAGCCGGGTTTTCGAGAATGTAAATCCCGCCGACGCCCGGATTCTTCACGCCGCGGCGCCACTGATAAAACGTGTCGTAAATGTGCAAGCCCTGATAGTTGTGCCGAGCCGTAAAGAGAATCGGAAACGTCAGCCGCGCCTTGGGCGAGTCCGCTGACGGTTCTTCTGCCTGAACATACGAAACGTTCAGCGTCGTAAGCGTCAAAGCAAACAACAGGAATATGGAAAGGGTTTGGTGTTTCATGGCTGTATGGGGATAAAATGTAGATATCTATTTACATGAGATTATAACACGATGCTATTTGATTTTGAATAGGGGGGGGAGAGGGGCGGGGAGTGCGGCGCCCCTAGGCGCCTCCTTAACCAGCGACTTGGAGAAAATTCGCATTCCGCATTCCGAATTAATTACTCTTTGTATTCTGCCGTTAACGGTTTGCCGGATGTGCCGAGGGATGTCAGCGGGCGGACGGTAAACGAAAGCGTTTTGTTGCGGGGCAGTTCAGCTTTCGGAATAGTTAGTTGTGTAACGCCGCCGTTCGGTTCGCTGCCGATTCCAAAATTGACGCCTGACGCGTAGACGGCTTTGTAAATTGTATTAGATGCCGACAGGGTCGGCTCCCAATTGGACGTGGGCGTCTTCGAATCCGGCTTGTTCGGAGACATAACCTCGTCCTCTCCGCCAGCGTGGCTCGCGTCCCCGCTGTTGACAGCGACCTCGTAGGCGTAAACGCGCGAATCGGGGTTGGCGTTGGCAAGCGGAATCGAGAGTTTAACGACCGGCGTTGCTGGTTTGCCATCTGCCGCCAGGACGTCTGCGCTTTCGACAATCAGTTTCGCGCCGTCCTGGAATTGCGGTTCGCCGATAACCTTTTTCATCTCGCTGCGTACAAACGGGTGCGGATTGAATTTGCCCAGCGGCAAAATCCAGTCTGAACCGAGAACCGCGCCGGCGCCAGCAGTAAACTCGCGCCGCTGAATGACAAGCATGTCGTTGTACACGCGGACGACATATCCCTGCCGGCCTCTGCCCGCCTGGTCGCGGCCGCCGATAGCGGCTTTGGTAATCCAGCCGTCTCCCACCAGAGCGCCGCAGCCACGCGGTTCGCAGGAGGCGCATTGAATAACGGGAAGACGGTTTTTGTAAAGAGCTATAATATTCCAGTTTGTTATGCTCCAGTGATTGTGACCGAAGAACGAAACTGCGCCGACGTGCCGCATCAACTCTCTTCGCACGCCGTAAGAAGGGCGGCTGTGCTGAATGTAGAAATAGGGATGCAAGGGGTCGCGTCCGCTTTTCCAGTTCTTTAACGCGGCGATTGCATCGGCTTCGCTGACGCCCCAGTTGCGGCCGAAGAAGTGATACCCTTTGACCTCTTTATGCCAAACGGGTTCGTACTTCTCGCCCCAGATGCGCTGCCAGTTTGCCGCCATGTCGGTTTCCAGGACGTGGCTGGCGTACTGTTCCGGGTCTGGATAGCGTTTTTTGACAAAATCGCCGTATCGAGCGCCGTCGACGTCGTGGTTCCCTGTTACAAACAGCTTGACCGGGCCGCTGGTAACTTTTCCAAAAACTCTGCGCCACGCCCCCGCGTGAAACGCCATCTCTTGAACCTGTCCGCGGTGCGCCATGTCTCCGCAGTGCATGACCGCGTCTACGTTCTGCTCCTTGAAGTATTTCAGCGCGGCGACGAGGTACTTATCCGGCCAGTTGGCGCCAAGACGATTGCCCCAGACAGTCGTTCTCAAATGAGTGTCGCTGATAACGCCGAAAACCAGGTTCGGCTCGCCGTCGTGCTGCCAGCCGGGAGGCGCCGCGAAAAGTTCGCCGCAAAACAGCGAGCCGACCGCGCCAAACGTCCCTTTAAGAAAATCTCTGCGTTTCATAAAATCACCTGTTGCTAGTTGACTTCGTCGTTTTCGTCCAACGAGTAAATGCCCGACGCCTCGGCGTAGTTGGCGTCTTTTTCTTTCCAGACGGCGACGGCGCGGGAAATGACGTACAGAATCAAAGCGCTTACCGCGCCGACTATCACGACCGACATGAACGCGATCTTGTCCGTTAAAACCTGATGGATTCTGTCCGGCAGATTCGTCCAGCTCCAGGCGACAAAGACGATTATCAGGTACGACGGCGTGATGTACTTCATAATAAATTCGACGAAACGGGGAATTCGCATTTTCGCGTGGTTTCGCAGTTCCGCCATGCCCTTTTTCATGCCTAACGCGTAGGCAAAGAGAATCGCCTGAATTGTCGCCAGAACGAAAATGAGCGCTTGCCCCATCCAGAAGTCGAGGTTGTCCATCGCCGCCAGCCCGCAGGAGAAGTAAACGGTAAATCCCAGCCCGATAAGCGTAATAAACCCGAGGAACGCGACGGAGTCTTTGCGTCTCATGCCCAAGCCCTCTTCAAACAGCGCGATAGACGGCTGAAGCATGGAAACCGTGCTTGTAACAGCCGCCAAAAATAGCAGGAAGAAGAACAGGAACCCGAAAAACTGTCCCGCCGGCATCTGGCTAAAGACGTTGGGAAGGACTTTGAACCCCAGTTCAAAGGTCGATCCCATGTGTCCTTCCAGATACGACCCGCCCAGGAACACGAACGCGGCAGGCAGGGTAATCAGACCGCCCAGCACGACCTCGGCAAACGAGTTGGCGCTGGCAGCGGTAAAGGCGGAAAACGCCAAGTCCTCTTTTTCGTGAATGTACGACGCGTACGTCAGAATCAGCCCGAACCCGACCGATAGCGAGAAGAACACCTGTCCCGCCGCCGCCATCCACATGTCAGGACGCATGAGCGATTCCCAGAATCCGACGTCCGACCCCGGCTTGACCGGATTCCACATGAACCCCAAGCCGTTGACCAGGTTCTGATCCGGCAGTTCCGGGTTCGGCGTCCCGAGCGTCAAAACGCGGAACAAAACGATAATCGAGCAGACAAACAGCGCCGGCATCGCGTAAAGGCAAAATCGTTCGATTCCCTTGCTGATCCCGTTGAAAATAATCCAGTAGTTCAGCAGGAAGCAAATCAGTAGCGTTACCATCGACGAGCCTAACACGCCGTATTTTGTAACGTTTCCCAGCGCTTCGCCGTTGCCGCCGATGCCGATCAAATTCCCAAAGAAAATGTTGTAGTAAATGGAATTATTCAGAGTCGTTTGCGATTGCAGGTACCCCAAAACTGCGTCCTGATTGGCGGACAAGGCGGTCGTGAAGGCGTCCGGATTCGCTTTGACCCAATCGACGTATGCGTCCGCCGTCGACAGATCGACGCTGCCCAGCAGAGCCGCGTTGTCTCTGAAGAAGGAGTACAATAAATCGGGCTGTGCGCCTAAATATCCAAGAACCATTTCCGGCGTTATGCCCAACGCGCTGGGAGACATCATGCCAAACAGATATCGCAGCGCATAAGACAAACACCAGGCTTCAACGTATAAATAATACGAGAAAATCATGATCGGCATGACCACGCCTAGTACGCCCAGGTACGGAGCGACGGGATGCCGCCATGCGGTATGATAAATGCCGGGAACGCTGTTGTACCCGTGACGTCCGCCGTATCTGCCCAGCGACCACTCCATCCACGCCAAAGGCAGCCCCAAGAGCAAGAACGCGGTGAAATAGGGAATCAAAAACGTCCCGCCGCCGTACTGAGCCGCCAGACCCGGAAAGCGCAAAAAATTGCCCAGTCCGACTGCCGACCCGGCAACAGCCAGAATAACCCCGATTTTTGACGACCACTGGTCTTTACCGTTATTGTTCAATTCTTTCATGGCATATTAATTATAGTTTGATTTTTAGGTATTTGTCCTTCATTTTAGATTATTAGAATTATCCTCAATCTTTGAACTTCGTCAACGGGGGGAGGACGGAGAACAGGTCAGAAAGTTGGAATTCTTTTCTCCCGGGGGCTTGACAAAACGAGGAAAAACTGGATAATAAGAAAACTTTATTGGACGTTTAGCTCAGCTTGGTTAGAGCGCCATGCTCACACCGTGGAGGTCAACAGTTCGAGTCTGTTAACGTCCATCAGGACGCCTTGCGTTTTATCGCAGGACGTCCTTTCTTTTTGGCGTTTGGACGCAGCGTCCGCTTGTTAATAAAAAAACGGGCAGAATTTGCAGCGAAGTCAACGCCGCATTCTGCCTCGTAACTCAATGATTCCTGCGTTCTTTCCAGACGCTTATGTTACCATATTTGAACGCACGCTATGGTAACAATAATTTAAATTTGATCGAAACCTCCCGCCTCCTTTTGGGTTTCGATCGATTCAGATGGAGACATGCCAGGCGTTCTGATTTTCAGAATGGACGGCGTTTGCACTTCCATTCTGATTACAGGGTTCTGAGATTTCGACTCAGCCGCCATGCGCGCTTTCTGACGGGGGGAAAGTCTCTCCTGATAATACGGGAAATTGTAGTTAATTCTCATTCAAAACCTCCTTTCTTCTGAATTGTCTTCTTCATTATACGAAAAAACGCTCCAAACGTTACAAAGAAATTATTAAAATTTCCCCTTTTTTTTAGTATTTTTCAAAAAACTGGAAGTCAGGAATTCTGAAACAACACAACGACGAAAAGAAAATATAGTGTAAGCTGTTGTATTTGATGAGGTTGCGCCGAGACGTCTCTCCTCGACCGCTCCCGTTGCCCCTTGCATTTCGGAGGGACGACGTCCGCAACAGAAATAATTTAAAAATAGAACGCCTGTAAATAACAAGACGAGTCGAGAACAAAAGTTCTCGGCTCGTCTTTGTGTTTCTTGTCAGCAAAAGCATCTGAGCTTTTACGCTGTTGCACATACCCCACGAAGAAGGGGCAATGTTTAATTCGGAATTATGAATGCGGAATTAGGAATTACGCAAGCGTAACACGAATCGTTACTCTGTTTTGAACAGGTAACCACGGCGCAGCGCTTTGCGTCAACTCCTCACTCCTCACTTCTAACTCTCAGTTGCACATACCCCACGAAGAAGGGGCTTCTACAACGGATTGAGCGGATAAAAAACAAAGACGCAGTGTTGCACATACCCCACGAAGAAGGGGCTTCTACAACTCTCTGATGAAGAGAAAAGAAAGATTAGAGAGTTGCACATACCCCACGAAGAAGGGGCTTCTACAACAACGGTAATTATTTTTCTCGTTATGTCGGTTGCACATACCCCACGAAGAAGGGGCTTCTACAACACCTTACACAAAAGGTTCAAAAACTCGAGAAGTTGCACATACCCCACGAAGAAGGGGCTTCTACAACAATCCCCGGCTGTCAAATGATTGGATTTGAAGTTGCACATACCCCACGAAGAAGGGGCTTCTACAACATGGAGAGAATGAATTCTAAACATTTTGATGGTTGCACATACCCCACGAAGAAGGGGCTTCTACAACAAATGTTACGACCTAGAATTCAGGAAACATGTTGCACATACCCCACGAAGAAGGGGCAATGTTTAATTAGTAATTTGTAATGAGTAATTAGTAATTACGCAAGCGTAACAC
>JAZMZV010000222.1:0-16462 GCA_045586185.1 Thermoguttaceae bacterium
TCATATTAGTTTCGTTCCGCAATTCATTCATTGTCATTATATTATCGTTGGGTTATTACTAAACTTCAACAGGAGAGAAATTATGTCTCAAGACAAAATTGAATCCCGCCGCGCTTTTATGAAGAAGTTCGGCAAATTCGCGGGCGCAGCGGCGGTCGCGGCTGCGTTCATGGCTACTGGCGCCAATAATGCTGAAGCAAAACCGAGTGAAGATAATCCGCCAACGGGTTGTAACTATGGTTGTTTTCAGTCTTGTATTGGAACTTGCGATACCACTTGTACGGGAGCATGCAAGTTCAGATGCCATAATGCATGCGATGGTCGTTGCAAATTTAATTGCGACTACAATTGCAGCTATAACTGTGTGTCAATAGCAGCAAAGGGCGCATTCCGTTAATAATTAAAAGAATTGTCTAGTAAGGACACGCTTTGATTACTGGCTATTATTCTTTGACGCGAAATAAAGAACATCGACATATTCACTTTATCTTGTTCTAAGCTTTGACAGCGTTGAGGAAAAGATAAAGTGATAAAATTGATTAAAAGAAGATTTGTAACGTATCAACACACATAGGGTATACTCACGAGTGTATACTTTGAATGTTTCGTGTACAAGAAGTGAGCATGTGTTTTTGATACAGTTTATGGTTCATTGTAACCTCAAAATAAACGATCCTTGATTTACAGTTTTTATACATGAGAAAAATGCCTCAAGACAAAATTGAATCTCGCCGCGCTTTTATGAAGAAGTTCGGCAAATTTACTGGCGCCGCTGCGGTTGCGGCTGCTTTCATGGCTGCGGGTTCCAATAACGCAGAAGCAAAACCGAGTGAAGATAATCTGCCGACGGATAGCTACTGTGCGGAGTGCAACGGCAGTTGCCACCTTCATTGTGTCAGTTGCTCTGTTGGTTGTAGTGATGGATGTCGTCATTCATGCGACACAACCTGCCGTTTTGAATGTAAATGGACTTGTACTCATTCCTGTCCAGGTGGTTGTGATTGGACATGTCGGCGCATGTCAAATCTGTAGCATATATGTTTCATATTAGTCCCCTCTTATGATACATTAAAGAATATTAAAAAGATCCTATAATTATTTCAGAACTTCAACAGGAGAAACTATGTCTCAAGACAGAATTGAATCTCGCCGAGCTTTTATGAAGAAGTTCGGCAAAAATGCCGGCACATTAGTTCTTATGGCGCCTTTTATAGCGATGACGGATAAAGAAGGCGTTCCGACGTCAAAAATGGATGAACCATCGAAGAATGATTGTGGCGACACGTGTTCAAAAACATGTAGAAACAATTGCTATGATTTTTGTAGTTATAGTTGCAATAGGGGATGTAAAGGAACTTGTAAGTATAGCTGTAGTGGGGGATGTAGAGGAACTTGTGAGTATTCTTGCATGTCTGCTACTCGTCTTGACTAGCTGTTTACCCCAACTTGACTAATTAAGTATTTATTTTATTTTTTACAAAAAATTGTTACAAGATTTGAACAAATGACACAAGATAGAATAGAATCCCGCCGAGCTTTTATGAAAAAGTTCGGTAAATTGGCTGGCGCCGCTACCGTTGCACTTCCGTTCATAACTATGACATCCAATGAAACAGTTGCAAAACCGAAAGAGGAGAGTCCAGCAACAGGATGTGAGAAATCTTGCACATTCACTTGCACATCCACCTGTAAAGAAACGTTGTTAGGTGGGTGTGGCAGATGTCAAAATGCTTGTACTGAGGCTTGCGCTCGTTCTTGCAATTCTATGTGCGGCGGTGATTGCGGCGGCGCCTGTGTTGCCAGTTGTATTGGATCATCACGTTATAATCAATTTGTAACCCCATTTCAAAGCATTGACAATTAGTATTTTTTCGTTTATACAATTGCATGGAGAAAAATTATGTCTCAAGACAAAATTGAATCCCGCCGCGCTTTTATGAAAAAGATCGGTAAACTAGCCGGCTCTGTGATGTTCGTTACTTCATTCATTGTTACGAAGGACAATGCCTTTGCTGTTTCAGAGACAAATAAGACGCCTAATGACGATTGTGCAGACTCTTGTACAGGCTCTTGTTCGCGTTATTGTAATAATACATGTGTATATTTTTGTAAATATACTGATGAGGGATCTTGTGGCGGATGCAAAGATACGTGTTATGGAAGTTGCCGGGACTCTTGTTATTACAACTGTCAGGCTACTGCCAAGAAAGACTAAATCCTTCCGCTTCCCTAGAAATTAATATCGTTTTTATTTTCGCTTTTTAAAAAGGAAAAATTATGTCTCAAGACAATATTGAATCCCGCCGCGCTTTTATGAAGAAGTTCGGTAAACTTGTCGGCGCCGCGGCGTTTGCGGCTCCGTTCGTGGCGATGACCGCCAAAGATGCTGTTGCCGCATCTGAAACAGAGAAACCGCAGAAGGACGGATGCGAGGGTTGTGGTAATAGTTGTAGAGGTGCATGTATATACAATTGTACAGGGACTTGTCGCTTCGATTGCTATGGAACTTGTGCTGGCAGTTGTCATGACTTTTGCAGATCATCTTGTCAGAATACTGCCAAAAAAGATTAATTTGATCTCAATATTAGATCATATCGTTTTTTTATACTCAGGAGAATAATTATGTCGCAAGACAAAACGGGTAATCCACAATTGGATTCCTATGAATTATCTGAAAAGATCAAAGCGTGGAATGATGGAACTGCGCGTAATATTACCTTTATTCTTACAGAGGACTGTCAGCTTCGCTGTAAATACTGCTATTTGTGCGGAAAAAACGCTGTCTCCAAAATGACGTTTGAAACCGCCAAAGAGGGAATTGATTACGTCCTGGAACATAGGGAAATCTACAAAGAAAACAGCGTCGTCTGGGATTTTATCGGCGGCGAGCCATTCCTGGAAGTCGAATTGATGGATCAAATCTGTGATTATATCAAAACGCGGCTTTTCGAGCTGAATCATCCTTGGTTCAACAGTTACAGATTCAGCCTTTCGACCAATGGTTTGTTGTATGACGACCCGAAGGTGCAGAGGTTCATCGAAAAGAATAGAGATCATCTCAGTATCGGCATTTCCGTTGATGGAACGCCAGAAAAACATAATATGCAGCGTGTGTTTATCGATGGAACAGGTTCTTACGATGAAGTTGTGAAGCGAGTTCCACTTTGGCTGGAACAATTCGAGGGAGCGCAAACAAAAGCAACCATCGGGCATGGGGATTTGCCGTTGGTGAAAGATTCCGTTCTTCACCTGTGGAATCTGGGTATTACAAACGTCCCGATGAACTGCATTTTCGAGGACGTATGGGAAGACGGAGACGACGATATTTTCCAGGATCAGCTCATTCAGCTGGCGGACGAAATCATCGAAAATGAGCTGTTCAAAAAGAACTTCAACACAACGCTTTTTGAGCGTCATATTGGTTTTGAATTGACTGATAACAACAACTGGTGCGGCGCAGGAAAGATGCTGTCTATTGATACAAAAGGCGTATTTCATCCTTGCACCCGCTTCGCGCAGTATTCTTTGGAACACAAACCGGAAATCAACACCGGCAATGCCAATGAGGGCGTCGATTTGAACCGTCTTCGCCCATTCTACGCGCTCAACCGCACCGTTCAGTCGCCGCAAGAATGCATTGACTGTCAGGTGGCAGCTGGCTGCGCGTGGTGCCAAGGAAATAACTACGACTGCGCCGATACAGAAACCATTTATCAACGCGCGACGTATATTTGCAAGATGCACAAAGCGCGGGTTCGGGCGAACAACTACTTATGGAACAAGCTCGATAAACTTGTTCCTCCAAAGGAAGACGACGATCGGGTGATTCGTCTCAAACTCCGTAAGGGACTGCAGTCGCTGTTTGTTCTGATGGATTCTGACGCGCCATCGTTCTGCTATTACAAAACGCGGGAGATGGAACGCAAAGTCATGGACGACGAGACGCTCAAAAAGGTTGCATTTTACGCTCTGACGGAGAATCTCTCGCTCAACTTGATTCTTGGCAAAGACGGTTTGACCGACGCTCAAAAGGAAATTCTCAAATGGAACGATTACGTCGTTTACCGTTCCGGCAAGGCGAATTTCCCGGCGGACGACAAGACAATCAATGTCTTCGATTTTGAAACTGATGCGTGGGACGATTCCGCCTCCCCGACTGAGATGTTCATTCTGAGAATCAGCAAAGACCATCTCGCAGAATTGCCGGGATGGCTGGAAGCTCATTCTCTTTCCGCAGACAGAATTACCGTCTTTGTCAAGGAAATGGAATCTATGACAGAGGCAGAATTCGAGCCGTATAAAGCGGTTTTGGATCAGCTCAAAGCATGGCTTCCGGAACGCGAGGAGAAAAAGCCGCTGGAATTGTCGCTCCTGACCGACCGTCTTCAACTTGAAAAGCCGAACCATTGCGACGCCGGCGTGAAACACGTTACAATTGGTCCCGATGGGAACTTTTACGTCTGTCCCGGATTCTACTATCGCGAAAAGAACAAGGATTTCCTCATCGCCGATATTGACACGGTTCTCAAAACGCACGAGCTTCCGATTAAAAACAAGCAGTTATACAAGCTTGACCACGCTCCGATTTGTGAGAACTGCGATGCCTGGCAGTGCCGCCGCTGCGTGTGGCTCAACAAGGAAACGACTCTGGAAGTCAACACGCCGTCGCGTCAGCAGTGCGTCTGCGCTCATCTGGAACGAAACGCCAGCCGCGACCTGATTGAACCGCTGTTCTTAACGGATATGGTTGAGATTCCCGAGATTGACTATCTCGATCCGTTTGACGAACTGATGAAAAAGAACAAACCGTTTATCGAAAAAGGAGGAAAAGTCGATGAATGTTAAAAAATTCTTTGCACTTGGACTGCTGTTTTTGCTATTTTGTTCGACGAAGTCCTTTGGAGAGGAAAACTCTTCAAAGGAGGACGTCAACAAGCAGCTTATTGCAGCAGTTGAGAAAGGAGATGAAAAAGCTGTAGAGCAGCTTCTTAAACAAGGAGCGGATCCGAATACGCGAATCATGAGATATATGTACGAGACGCAGTATTACAGCTCAAATCGTCCTGTTCTTACGGAAGCTGCTTCAAATGGATACAAATCAATTGTAAACCAGCTTCTTTCGGCAGGCGCGCGTATTGATGAAGAGTATTTTTATTCCCACGATACAGGCGGTCCTTGGTGTGACCATACTGGAATGACGGCATTGCTTCAAGCGGTCGAGAATCGCCAATGGGAAGTTGCAGAGTTGTTAGTAGAAAAAGGGGCAAACGTTAATGCAGTTAAGCGAGTACGTAGACACATACCTACTATGTATGAAAAAGTAGATTACTATTCGATTCTTGATTTAGCTCTTATCCGCTTGCCTTCGGATTCCTCTTTTGTTAAACTGCTTAAACAGAAGGGAGCGAGATCAGCTGAAAACACTAATCTTGAATCCATTTTAAAATCGCTTAAAGAGAACGGTACGAAATAATTTGATGATTTTAATAAAAAATACTAGGAGGAAAAGTCGATGAGCGCTGAAAAGAAACTGGTAGGCAAAGTTACCCCTGAACAGCGAGATGAAATTCAGGCGCTGTTTGAACGCCGTAACTCGCTCAAGGAGCTTTTTTTGGTTGTCCCCCCGAACAATCAAGACCTTTACGAACGCGTTGTTGCCGATATGGCTCAGACGCAGAAGTTGTTTGAGAAGTGGTGGTCTGACCGCGGCGCGGAGTACCAATGGGAAGGAACGGAAAACGGTCATTGGGAGATCAATTTCGACACTTGCGAGATTTTTCTCAGTGAGTAAATTCGAGTCATCCGATAACTTGGCGCCTGCAAACTAAAAAGCAGGCGTTTTTCCCGCTCAAAAATTTTTAACACGAAATACACGAAAAGAACGAAACAAACGAAAGGATTATTTAAAGTCTAAAAAACTTTCGTCAATTTCGCTTATTTCGTGTTTAAATTAATCAATCGGCGCTAATCTGTATTTTTCCGGAAGCTTACGCACCCCGGCTCGCCAAAATCCGTGAACGGACTGACCTACGCAAACGCTAAGCGCCAACTTACCTGAAAAGACCTCTTTAGTTCCGCACAATCGGGCATTGTTTTTGCTTGTCCCAGTACGGAGACATGTTGCGAAGACGCTCGACAATTTTCGGGAATACGTCTGTAATATACGCGATTTCTTCTTCCGTGTTGTATCGGCTGAAGCTGAATCGGGTGGAGCCGTGCATGGCGGTAAACGGGACGTTCATGGCGCGCAAAACGTGACTCGATTCCAGCGACCCGGACGTGCAGGCGGACCCGCTCGAGGCGCAAATTCCCGCTTCGGAAAGCTGGTACAGAATCGCTTCGCCTTCGATGCAGTGAACCGCGACGTTGGACGTATTCGGCATGCGCGTTGCGCCGCGTCCGTTGATTTCGATATACGGAATCCGTTCCAAGAGCGTGTTCTCGAATCGGGCGCGCATGCGTCGAATCCGTTCGGAATCCGCCGCGTGGGTTTTCGCCGCCAGTTTCATCGCCTCAGCCATCCCGACGATATACGCCACGTTTTCCGTTCCGGCGCGGCGACCGTTTTCCTGATGTCCGCCGATTAAAAACGGACGAATTCGCGTTCCCTTGCGAATGTACAGTCCGCCAACGCCTTTGGGCGCGTGGAATTTGTGTCCAGAGAAGGAAACGAGGTCAAACAGCCCGGACTGATAGTTTAGCGGGAGCTTGGTCATCGTTTGCGTGGCGTCCGTATGGAAAATAATTTTCGGATCCGTCTCTTTGGCGATTCGCGCCAGGTCTTCAACCGGGAAGACGACGCCGGTTTCGTTGTTGGCGTGCATAATAGAAACGATAAGCGTGTCTTCGTCCAGAGCGCGAACGTATTCTCGCATATCCAACTCGCCCAGATTGTTGACTTTCAAATACGTAACCCGATAGCCGCGGCGTTCCATCTCCTTGCAGACTTCCAGAACCGCCGGATGTTCAACCGACGTTGTAATGATATGTTTTCTGGACGAATTCGCCGCAGCGGCGCCGAAAATAGCGGCGTTGTTGCTTTCGGACGCGCACGACGTAAAGAGAATTTCGGACGGGTCTTCGATATCCAGACATTGAGCAATCGTCTGACGCGCCTTTTTGACCTCGTGCGCTACGTTCTGCGCCGGCGGGTACATGGAGCTGGGATTATAGTACAAGTCGTTAAAAAACGGAAGCATGACGTCCCGAACTTCCGGGGCGACAGCCGTCGTAGCGTTATTGTCAACGTAAATCATGGCAGGGGAATAAAGTTAGGAGTTAGGTTTGAGGCAGTAGGCAGTAGGCAGTAGGCAGTAGGCAGTAGGCAGTAGGCAGTAGGCAGTAGGCAGTAGGCAGTAGGCAGTAGGCAGTAGTGAACTCTTGCATTGTTCTCTTGCGTCATGCCGTCTCGCAACTCGCTACTCGCAACTCGTAACTATATTATATACCAAACGCCCAGATAGTAAAGGGGACAAGAGGGGAAAAATCAATGTAAAAAAGCCCCTGATTTCTCAGGGGCTCTTTTACAGGAGTCTAATTACAGACCAAATCCATTTGTATTTTAGTATTTCGAGAAGGGGCGGAAGACGCTCTTGGTTGTTCCATGGAAGGAACCGTCGTTGTATTCCATTCTCCAGGTGCCGTCGTGCCACTTGAGGGTAACTTCGCGCCATCCGAGCGGAACTTGCGGATACGGATAAACCGGTCCGATGTACGGCCAAGCGTTGGCGCTGTACTGTTTCGGATAACAAACCTGAGCGTAGTTCGGATACGCGGCGTAAGACGGCCAGGCGTAGTTGGGCAAGTACGGGCGATCATAACGAACGGCGTTCTGCTGTCCGTACTGATCGGGCATGGTATACTGCGGACCGCTGGTCATCGGAAGGGGCGTTCCATACTGAACGGGAGCGGACGAATCCACAGCTGCCGGGGTCGGCTGAGCTTCGCTGAGCGGAACGTCAGAAAGAATGCTTACGCCAGGCTGCTGACCAACAGCGGAAGAAACGGGAGCCGGTCGACTGGGAGCCTGTTCCAAAATCGAAGCGGAAACCTGCTGAATCTCGCCAACGTTCATGCGGTTGTTGACCGAATAAACGCCCGGAACTCTGCGGACAACGCTTTCAATACGGCTTCGCTGTTCGCTTGACGCGGAAACTCCGTCCAGAGTTACAACTCCGTCTTTAACGCTAACCTGAATCTGATCCGCTTCATCAAGAACCGCGCTCTGAACAAGCGCCTGTTCGATGTTATCCGCAACCATCTGGTTATCTGCCAGTGCGACGCTGCCAAACGCCAGAGCCGCTGCACATGTAATCATTACAAAAAAACGTCGCATATCAAAATCTCCTGTAATTGCCCTCCTTTCGACATCCCTCGTGAATGTAACGCGAAAGAAGGAACGATATGTTTTCGACAAAATATTTTTCCACCGGAATTCCGGTTCAACTATTCACGTTACAATATTTGTCGGACGTTTTAATCGTTTTTTTTTAAGATATTTCCAGTTGACGTTAAAGTTTACCAGGATTCGCTATCTTAACATCGAGAATCAACAGATGAGGAGAAAAGAAAGATTTATGGCTGGTCAGACGATTCGCTTTTGTCTTTCATGAACGCGATTCGGATAAGCCAGGCGACGAAGACGCCCAGAACCAAGCCGGCGATAAATCCGACGAAGGATTTCCATTCTGCCGCAGGCGGGAAGAGTCGGTTTAAGCTGTATGATCCGGCAATGCCAGCAAGCAGCGGGACAATAAATATAATAAACGACCAGACAACCATCGACGGCGCGCCGAGCAGTTCTGCCGCGCGAGCGGATTCCTCCGAAACCTGTCGGTGCGAACACTCGTGATTCCCGCACGTCTCGCAGCTGACTGGCGTTTGAGCGCTGCTGGGAGCCATGGATAAAAAGTCCTCGCACGGAGCTTCGGATTCGGGCGCGTTCTGTTCGTCGTTTTCTTGTTCTAAATTATCTGAGTCGTTCATAATTTGAGGATTTATTATTGAGGGGCTGTTATTTGTTGTTATCTAACATTATCTATTTAGTCAAATATTTTGCAATCCCCCCGGGTATGATTTTTATTTTTTCGGGTTATACTATTATTAATCATTTCCATAAGAACTCAATATTAGCGGTAAGTATTCCACTAACTACTTGCCACTTTCCACTAACCACTTATCTCTATTATGAACACCCACGCCACTCCCGAGCAGTTAAAGCAGAATTTACAAGCTGTTCAAGACGAAATCGCTCAGTCCGCTCTCAAGGCGGGACGTCAGCCCGGCGACGTCCGTCTGGTCGCGGTGAGCAAATACGTTGAATATCCCGTCTGCAAAGCGCTTGTTGAACAGGGAGCGCAGGAACTGGGCGAGTCTCGTCCGCAATTGCTGGTTTCCAAGGCGAAAGCGGCGCTGGAAGACAATCTTGCTGTGAAGTGGCATCAGATCGGGCATTTGCAAACCAACAAAGTCCGAGACGTTCTGCCGTATGCCGCGCTGATTCATTCCGTAGATTCCATTCGCCTCCTGGACGCCATTTCCGAGAATCTGGAAAAACATTTTCCCGAAAAGCCGCGTCAGGACGTTTTATTGGAAGTCAACTACGAGCAGGAAGAGAACAAAACCGGGCTTGATCCGGACGCTCTTTTCGGCGTGATGGAGTATGCCTTGTCGCTGCCGCGGATTCGCGTTTGCGGTTTGATGACCATGGGCGCGCTGGGTTCGTCTCCGGAAGAGGCGCGCAAGACGTTTGCCGCCGTCCGTCAGCTGCGTGACAAACTCCAGGAAACGTTCGCCCCGGAAACGCCGTTTACAGAACTGTCGATGGGAATGAGCCACGATTTCCACGAGGCGATTCTGGAAGGCGCGACCATGGTCAGAGTTGGCTCGCGCCTGTTTGAGTAAGAGAATAAAAACGACTGTAAGAAAGGAGTGAAAGAGCAGGGCGTCCGCTTGCGTAACTCCTCACTCCTCACTCCTCATTCCTAACTCGTAAATAAATGGAGCTTAATCTATAGACTAATACTTTACTGTCGCTTCGACCGGGTGATGGTCTGAAAGGAACAGCCCGTTGAATTTCTCGGTAATAACGCGTGACGAAACCGGCTTGAGGCACGGCGACGCCCATATGAAGTCAATGCGTTTGTTGAAATTGCCTTGTCCCCAGGCGTGATACGTCTGTTCGTCTGTGTTGGGATGGAGAACGGCGTGAACGTCGATGAGCGGGACAGGCGACTTGATTTCGATTTTCTTGTTTGGGTCGGTCGACGTTAATTTTGCTCCCGCTAAATAGCGCATCGCAGGGCTGTCTTTGGGACAGTTCATGTCGCCGGTAACGAACACCGGGTCGTCATGCTTTCTCTTCGAGATGAAGTCCGCCAGAATCATTGCGCCTTCAAGTCTCGCCTTGGTTCCAATGTGGTCTAAGTGAGTATTGTAGAAATAAACCGCCTTGTCGGTCGGCTTGCCGTTTTCCAGACGAATAAAGCGACCCCAGCAAACGGTTCGAGGGCATTCGGCGTCTAACAGTTTTGAACCCGGCTTGTCAGGCGTGCGCGACAGCCAGAAAACGCCGCATTCCGATTCGTCCAACATCCAGCGGGATTTGTTGTATAGCAGCGGCGTCCCTTCGCCATGTTCTGCGCTGACGTCGCGAGAACGAAAGACCATGCCGTAGCCGGGCAGATCGGCTTTCAGGTCGTCTACCTGACTGAGTTCCGGCCGAGTGGGAGCGAGAATCGCTTCCTGAATCCCGACGAAATCGTAGTCGCCGCGTTTAATCAACTCGGCAGCGCCCGGACGGCGATTTTTCCATTCTTCCGGCTGTCCGATTTCTCCGTAAGAAAGACGAATGTTAAACGTCAAAACGCGAATGTCAAACGAATCGTCTGCCTTAACCGGTTCGTCAGCTTTAACGGGCGCAGAAAACAACGCTGCGACAAGGATCAGCAATCCTAAAAGATTCTTTTTCATGATATTCAAAAAGGGTAGGGGGAATAAAAGGCGGGAATACACACGAAAGGGAACAGAGACTGTAAAATCTCTGTTCCCTATATGTTGTTTATACAGCGTCAAAAACGCTGTAACGCGATTATCATTCGCCGCGCAGCTTCAAGCCGTGTTCTGCCAGCTTTCCTTTAATTTCGTTCAAACTGGTAACGCCGAAGTTTTTGCAGTCGAGAAGCTCGTCCTGAGTGCGGCGAATCAATTCGCCAACCGTTGTGATGTTCAGACGAGCCATGCACTTGCGAGCGCGAACGGACAGGTCGAGGAAAGTCAACGGCTTGTTCATGAGCAGCTGTTCGTCTGGCGTGTACATGTCGTCGTCAATCGGAGCGGGTTCGCGATCCTGGATTTCGCCAGCGGTCTGACCGAGAGTAAGACCTTTCGCCTGAAGCATGTCTTTAATCTCAACCAGGGAGGTCTCGCCAAAGTTTTTGCTTCCCAGCAGTTCCTGCTCTGTGAATCGGCAAAGATCTCCGAGCGTGTAAATGCCCATCTTTTTGAGCGTGTTGCGGCTGCGAACGGAAAGTTCGAAGTCGGAAACTGGAGTTGCCAACAGTTGAGCGACGTGATCTCGCTTGCGGCGGGCGTCTTCGTCGAAGAATCCTTCGTCTGTCGCCTGCGTGTCTTTGAGGTACAGACGAGCGCGCTCGTTGTTGGGGAACGCTTCCAGAACGCGTTCGTAGCATTTTGCCGCCTGTTCGTATTCTTCCCGATCTTCATACATCAGACCCAGGTTGATCAACGAACCAACGTGAGACGGGAACTGAATCGCCGCGCGTTTGTACAGCTGAAGAGCCGCAGCGTCGTTGCCGCGCCGATCGTTTTCCAACGCCAAGCCGAACAATGCGCCCGGGTGAGTTCCGTTTGCTTCGACAGCGCGTTCGTACCAGGTGATAATTTCCGCGCTTTCAGCGCCCATTCTGGCAGCGGTCGCGCCGCGCTGATACAGATATTCTGCCGTATGTTCAATCGGTCCGGTGAGGGAATCCAGAATTTGAAGCGCGCCTTCCAGGTCGTTCATGTAACGACGAACTTCGGCAATGCCCAGATTGCAGATGTCCTTGTCGTACCCGGCGATAATAGCGGCGCGATACTTTTCTTCCGCTTCTTCATAACGGTTTTGAGCGAAGTAGTTTTTCGCCTGATAGAATCTGTCCAACGCGCTTCCGTCGCCATGACTCAGAGATGCCAGAGACTTGTTGTACTCGCCCAAAAGGTACTGGCAAACGCCCAAACGAACGTAACTGGCAGGACTGTTGGTTTCGGTTTCCAGTTCAGCTACAGCGTCGCGGAAAATGCGGAAATTCGGGTGGCTGGAACCAATAAGACGACTGATTGTTTCGATTTCCTGAGGACCAAAAGCGCCGTTTAACAAAACGAGCTGTTTCAGATCAACATCGTAAGGATTGCTAATCAAGATATAGTTCTCCAATGCAATAGCTTTTATCAGAACGAGTTTCACAATGCATACATCTGAAATCGCTATTAAACTTCAGAGATTTCTGTCGAAACTCGCAGAAATAAAAAAAGAGCCAAAGATGGGAATCGAACCCGCAACCCCAGCTTTACGAAAGCTGTGCTCTGCCGATTGAGCTACTTTGGCTTTTTTCACCCGTCTGAAAGAAAACGTCCTCTCAAACAAGCGGATGTAAATATATCAGATTTTTCGTTTCCTGTCAAGGGGGTAGTGGAAATAATTTTCGAATTATCAATTATCAATTAGCAATTAGCAATTGAATCAAGCGCTCAATTAGCGGAGGGGGTGTGCGCCTTCGCATCGCGGCTATTAAAATAGAACCGCATAAACGGTTCTATTTTGCCCGGGAACTGACGTTCCCGGCTCGCCGATCGCTTTGCGTAATTCCGCATTCCGAATTCCGCATTCCGAATTAAACCCTACAGGCGTTCCGCCAGTTTCTCACATTCGGATTCCAGTTCGGCGCCGCGGTCAGACTTTTCTTTGGTTAACGGACCGACGACTTTTTTCGCCTCGTCGAGGAACTTCTTTGCGATGTCTTTTTGACCAGCGCTCAAAGCCTGATTGGCAACGACAATCAAACCGAAACCGCGGGCGTCGAGTTCTTTGGAGCCTTTGGCGATTTCCAGAGCCTTGTCAAAGGTAGCGGTAGCCGCGTCTTTCTGATCCATCTTAAGTTGAGCGACAGCAATCTGTCCATACAGATCCGCCATCTTTTGCGGGTCCTCTGTAAGAGCGTCCGCGACAGCTTTGACTTTTTCAAGAGCTTCTTCAACTTTGTTTGTTTCTCCGCCGGTTTGATAAATTTGGGCGGCAGAAAGCAGAATTCGCGCTTTGTCGTCAGGCAGGAAGTTGTCCTGAATCATTTCGCACGCCTTGGTTGCGTTGCTGGACGCTTCGAGCAGGTCTTGTTTTACCTGCGCTTCCGCCATGGCAATGAGCCCTTTCGCCTTCTGATCAGGGTCAGAAAGCTGAGCGATAGCCTGACTCGCCTTTTTCAGAGCGTTGCGCTGACCAAAGCTTTCGCCAATGAGTCCGTAAACGTCAGCCGCTTCGTTTAACAACGAGGACTTTTCCGCCGGGTCGGCAATTTGATCGCAGCAAATGAGCGCCTTGGAAAGCAAATCGCTAGCCATGCCGTACGCTTGAGCTTTGTACTTCGTTTTGGCAAGATTGATCAAGCAGGTCGCCTGCTGGGAAGGATCGCCGCGATTCATGCAGTCCGCTTCGGTGTCGTAATGCTTGGGCGGAGTCGGTTCACCGCAGCCGATTAAAACAGACGCTGCAATAAGCGTCAAAGCAAAGGAAAGGATCTGTTTCATGATAGTGAAAAGTGGTTAGTGGTAAGTGATAAGTGGTATGTGGTAAGTTCTTTGAGGCGCTTTGCGTCCTGACAACTTACCACTTACCACTGACAACTACTAAAATATAAGTCCCAAATTCTGAAGACGCTGCTTTGTCTTTTCCATCAGCAGATCTTCTGCCGCTTCGTCTTCTGCCAGGTACGTAGTT
Source organism: Thermoguttaceae bacterium (assembly GCA_045586185.1). GTDB lineage: Bacteria > Planctomycetota > Planctomycetia > Pirellulales > Thermoguttaceae > RUG11551. The sequence goes on from JAZMZV010000222.1 coordinate 13,994, forward strand.
GAAAAGCGGAGGAATTCGCCGGCGTTGTCCCACGGAACGGTGCAGATGGACTGCTCTGTAATGAGGTACTGGGAAACCGCTTCCGCGTTGGCGAACGTAACGCCGCCTTTCATGCCCTTGGGAGCGGGCGTGTACAGGAAATACGTGCCTTCCGGCATCTTGACCTGGAATCCGCACTCTTTGAGCATCGCGACGAGTTTGCGAAGCCGACGCTGGTACTTGTTGCGGGTGTAAACCGGGATTTCAGCGTTGTCCAGAGCGACGACCGCCGCTTTTTGAATCGCGATGAACTGCCCGGAATCGGAGTTGTCTTTGACGTCTGCAAAGGCGCGGACAAGCAGCGGGTTGCCGCAGACCCAGCCCAGTCGCCAGCCGATCATGTTCCAGCCCTTGGACATGGAATGAACTTCAACGCCGACGTCCATTGCGCCGGGCGTTTGAAGGAAGCTCACCGCCGGTTTGTCGTAGCACAAAACCATGTGAGCCGCGTCCTGAACGACAACAATTTCGTTCTTCTTTGCGAAGTCGACGACCTCGGCAAAGAATTCCGGCGTGGCGGTTTTACCAGTCGGGGCGTTGGGATAGTTGATAACCATCAGTTTTGCCCGTTTGAGAATGTCTGCTGGAATTTTATCCAGATTGGGATAGAAATTGTTCTCTTCCAGCAAAGGCATGTTGTAAACTTCGCCGCCGCAGTAGCGCGTATGCGTAGCCGCGACCGGATAGCCGGGAACCGTCATGAGGGTAACGTCGCCGGGATTGATAAAACACTCCGGCAGCATCGCCAGAGCGGTTTTCGTGCCCATGCAGTGGTTGATTTGGGTTACGGGATCCAGCTCAACGCCGAATTCCCGCTTCATATATCGAGCCGCCGCCTGTTTGAATTCCAGAATGCCGTTGTCGGCGTAGCCGCGGTTTTCGACCTTGTTGATTTCTTCCGCCATGACTTTACGGACGGAGACGTCTGCCATCTCGTCGTTTTCGCCGATGCCGAAGTCGAGCAGTTCGCGTTCCGGATGGTCTGCCAAAGCCTTGCGTTTGGCTCGCTTGATTTTTTCAAATTTATAAATAGACGTGTCTTTGCCGTAATTGGCGCCGCCAATTCGGTCAGCGAATAATTTTTGGAAATAGGGTTCCATGATTGCTTTGATTTAATGCCTGGCTGGAATTCGATTTCGGATACGTTCCGGAATTTGCCATTTCAGCTTATAACTATTCTTTATTATATAATACACTTTTTAATTCGAAATGCAAGGCGGGGGGGAAAATAATTTTGTCCGCTATGCATTCCGCTTTAAGTTTGAATATACAAGCTAAAAAGCGCTTTTCCCTTGTTACCTTTCGACGGATTATTTCGTTTATCGTAAATGAGAGGACGCTGCCCTCTGGATTTTATCAAAATCTCAGCGGTTATCCCAAAATTGGGAGTTGCTTTCCTTTTTGGGAAGAGTCCCCCCTTGAAATTGACGTGTTTATATTATATAGTCAATTATAATCAGATTTTTGAAAACCGCGCATCCCCTGTTTTCCCACTTTTTACAAACAACGTTATGATGAACAACGCCGCCAAACAGTTGAAAATCTTTATCAGTTACGGACACGAATTCGACGCAGTAGACGAAAACGGGAAACCGTATCCAGACCCGAATAATGAAAGCGTTGTTCGTAAAATCAAATCGTATCTGGAAAGCCGCGGACATGACGTCTGGCTGGACAGAGAGAAAATTCAGTCGGGCGCCGACTGGCGAAGAGCGATTTACGACGGCGTCGAGTGGTCGGACGTGGCTTTGATCTGTCTTTCTCGCAAGGCGATGAAGCCCAACGGCGTTTGTCGAGACGAAATTTCCATTGCTTTGGGCGTTCGCGGCGGGAATATGTTCCCTGTCAAGCTGGAATCGTTGAAAGATAGCGAATATCCAGCATACCTGCTCAACCGTCAGTTGTTTACCAATTTCATGGATTGGCGCGCTCATTGGACGCAGGACAACATCGACGAAGCCTGGCTTGACCAAACCCTCGAAGAGCTTGCCCAATCTCTGGAAGATGAGAAGGTTTGGCGCTACGGCGTTGAGATGGTTGAACTGAAGAAACTGCTTAAACCGTGGAACATGAACACTCGATTGCGGAGTCTCGATCGCAATTCGCAATATATTTTCAATCAGGAAACCAAAGAATTTGAGAAAAAGACGGTTCATAAATTTTGCGGACGTGAGTCGCTTTTCAAGATGTTTGAAGGGAAAATTGAGCAAAGCGGCAAGGCTGTTCGAATTGAATCAGAGCGCGTGTTGTGGCTCAAAAAAGGTCCCGGATTTGGAAAGAGCCGATTTGCGGCGGAGCTGCTTTATCGATATTATTACGCTATCAGCGCTGCGTATTTTATTGAGTACAACCAAAGCGTCACCCATAAACCGCAAACGTTTATAAAGTCCGTTGCATATCAGCTGGCACAGGCGAATTCCTCGTATCGGG
>JAZMZV010000223.1:0-16253 GCA_045586185.1 Thermoguttaceae bacterium
GATTGAAGATACTAACGCAATTCTCAGTACCGGGACAATTAAAAAGACCGGCGACGGGACGCTTAAACTTTTTGCTGCTGACGAAGATTTGATTAACTCTCATAGTTTTGTTGTTTCGTCTGGACGTCTGGATATGACAAAAGATTTCAAAGGCGCGTTGACTGTTGGCGAAAAACTTGACCCAGAAAACTATTTAACAGCAATTTTCTCGCCGGGCAATTCAGTTGGTTCATTAGAAATTACAGGCGATTTTACGCTCAATCCGGGTTCGACACTGTTATTGGAGTTTGACGAAACGGGCGCGGACTCACTTCTTGTTACAGAAACGACCAAGTTCGAAGAAGGATCAATCATTACTCTTGCGTTAGATGAAGGCGCCTCTGTTTCACCGAATCAGCAGATCAGTTTTCAGCTTCCAGCTAATATTGGTACATTCGAAAATGCAGAGCTTTCGTATCCATCATACCTTACTGGCATAAGCTACAATCCAACTACAGGCGTTCTTTCCGCTACGGTAGACGCCAACGCCGTTCCTGAACCGTCGACATGGGCGTTGCTGATTCTCGGCGCCGCGGGATTAATGTACATTCGGAAACGAACTCGTAAATAGTAACGATGCAATCGTAAAAGAATAACGTAAAGCGGGAGGAAACTCCCGCTTTTTTGTTTGTCAGGTGTTAAGCCGCAAAGAACGCAAAGATCGCAAAGAAATTTTTAAAACTTCTCGAACATCCTCCGCGGCTCCGCATCTCCGCGTGAGATTTTAGGGGCGGCTGAGACAGCCGCGATCCAGCAGGTCGGAGGGGTTCTTCTGCGAAAGAGTTTTTTGGAGGCTTCCGCATTTCCTTGACGGCAAGCCGTCAAGTTGTAGCCCGAGGACGGGCTACATCCAGAGGAGGTTTTCGGCTGCGACGCTTTGGTATGTACACTTCGAACAAAGCGTAACTTCATTCGCTACGCTCATTTCGTTACCGCCTTTCATTTTTTGCGAACTCCGCGGACATCCTCCGCGTCTCCGCGTGAGATTTTTCCGGGGACTTACGCGCCCCGGCTCGCCTACGCCTTTCATTCACCTTATTTCCACAGCAGTTCGCTCCAGCTGGGATTGAGGACTTCCAGCAGCTTTTTGAATCGGGCGTACTTTTTCGCGTAGACGTCTGCTTTGGAGGCGTCCGGCTGGTTGACGCTGGAGAACTTGACGAATGCGTTACAGGCGGACTGGCAGTCAGGAAACGCGCCAACGGCGACCGCAGCGGCGATCGCAGCTCCTAACGCGCCCAGTTCCGCCCCGTCGGGAACGCGAACCGGCGTCTGGAAGACGTCGGCAAACATCTGCCGCCAGATCGGGCTTTTCGCTGCGCCGCCCGCCAGGAGAATCTCGCCGGGCTTGGTTCGGAATTTGAGCAGACGTTCTATGTGCCAGTAATGAGCGTAAACGATACCCTCGCAAACAGCGCGCATGACGTCGCCGCGATTCTGCCAGGCGTCCAAGCCGAACAGAACGCCTTTGCCGTCCGGGTTGGCGGGGCAGGCGTACAGGTACGGCAAAAACAGCGCGCCGCTGGTTTCCGGCTCCGTTGTCGCCAGCTCTGCGTTGAGAACGTCGTAGATGGACTGAGCGCTGTTTTTCAGAGCTAAAAGCTCTTTATCCGCCTTGAAGAACGTGGAAAGCGTCCATTCCAGGTTGCTGGTCGACGTCGCGCTTCCTTCCAGTATGAGATAATATCCGGGAATGGAATACAGCGTCGTCATAAAGATGTCTTTACTGACAACCGGGGCGGGGGCGATGTACTGATTGTTCCCCCACGTCCCGGAAATGAGGCACAGCGACGTCGGATCGGTCATGCCGACGCCCAGCCCGACGGCGTCGATGTCGAACATCCCGCCGGCAACCGGCGTTCCGACAGCCAAGCCCGTTTCCTGAGCGGCGGCAGGCGTAACGCGCCCGCAAATCTGAGTCGTTTGCGCCAGCGGCGGCAGAAGGCGCCGATATTTCTCTACGCCCCACGCCTGTAACAGGTCGTCGTCCCATTGAGCGGTCTGGTTGTTGAGCAGACTGGTCGCGGAGGCGTCGGTGAGTTCCATGTACGCCTCGCTGGTAAGCTTGAATCGAATAAAGTCCTTGACCATAAACATCCATTTCGCCTGCTGAAGCGTTTCCGGGCGATTGTCTTCAAACCAGCGAAGCAAGGCGTTGGGCTGAGCCGCCCAGGTGCGCTGCGTCGTTTTCTCCATAAGAGCGTCGACCACGCCGTCGCGCTCCCATTGGTCAACATACGCTCTGGCGCGAATGTCCGTCGAACGAACTCCGACCAGCGGCGCCCCGGCGTCGTCAACCAGATACATGCCGTTTCCATGCCCGGCGCACGCGACGCAGGCGATCTCTTTCGGGTCAATTTTGGCTTGTTCGATTGCTGACCGAATCGCTGTGACATTGCTGTTCCAAAGCTGATTCCCGTCGACTTCTTCCATGCCCGGCTGCGGGTGAAGAAGCTCGACTTTTTCCGAACAGACTGAAATCAGCGTTCCTGTTTCGTCGAACAGGGCGGCTTTGGTCATCGACCCGCCGTTGTCAATTCCGAGGTAATACATGGGGGATGTAGTTGCGAGTTGCGAGTAGCGAGTTGCGAGGTGGCGCTTGCGTCCTAACCACTTACCACTTTCAACTTACCACTCTAAAGGATTCTCAGTTACTAATTGACGCTATTATATAAGATTGTCTGGCAAGATTCAAGGGCTTGCGGCGCTTTTTTGAATACGGAATGAAATTATTTTCTTTTTTATGCGATTTCACGAAAAAACTCTTGAAAAAATTTTTGAATTTCGGTATACTGTACTAATAATGCCGGTTTTAACGAAGGTTTGTTAAAACATAGAACATGGCGCCTCGACCATGTAACGACGAATAGCATTAGGCTGAATGGAAGCGTTTGCCGCTGTCGTGTGACGGTCGAATCTCCCCTGAAGTTTTTTCTCATAAGGAGTTGGAAATGGAAAAAATTAATCGTCGTTCCGCTTTGTTTGCAGCGGGCGCGGCTTTGGCTGGCGTCGTTGCTGGAACCGCTTCGGAATCGGAAGCCGCTAACGGCGGCCTGTTGGGACGTTTTCGTTTTGGACAACGGGCAGGTCAGCAAGCAGTTCCAAATCCGCCGGTAAGCGGTCAGCCCACCCTCGCTGGACTTCGGTTCAACAACGATGACTTCTACGCCGACGGTAAGTTCAACGTCGATAAAGCCAAAGACGCCATTATCGAGCTGTGCCGCTATTTCAAGTACCCGGTTTTCCCGGATCTGAAAGAACGTCTGTGGGTTTCTGACTACGGAACGGGCAAGTTCACCGAACTGGGCCTGGCGTGCATCGGAATTGTCAATCACGACAAAGACGATTTGGGACAAACGTTCATGATGCAAGACCTCTTTTTGCTGCCGAATCAGATGCTGCCGGAACACTGGCACATCAAGGGCGACGGCATCGCCGTTAAAAACGAAGGCTGGTTTATCCGTTACGGGAAATCGTTTATCGTCGGCATTGGCGACGACAACCTCCCGCCGGAAATCAAGATTCCGGAATGTCACATGGGTGGAACGGTTGAAGTCAAACACGGTAAATGGGTCAACGCCGGCGAATACGCTCAGCTGGCGAAAATCGAAACGAAGCACTGGCAAATGGCTGGACCGGAAGGCTGCATTCTGACGGAAGTCGCCAACCTTCACACCAACAGCGCTGTTCGTCACAACGATCCCGGAATCAACGATCACTTCCTGAACAACTGATTTCAGGAGCAAATCAAAAGGAACTGGAACCGGCGCGTTTCAGTTCCTTTTTTGTTGGAAAACAGAACTCCGCTTTTCAGATTCACTTTTTAGGTTAAGGAGTAAAAAATGAAGTTTCAAAAGATAGCTCTGCTGTTTGTTTTAAGCGTAGTCGCCGTTTCGGGATTGGCTTTTGCGGCGGAATCCTGCTCTGACGCGTCCGCTTTGAAAACGCCGTATATGATTGATCTGGGCGACAAATACGTCACGCCAGACGGCATGGCGTACAATCCGGTTGACAACAATATTTATCTGGTTGTTCCTGCCGCGGTCGAAGAAGGCGACGCGCCGCTGCTGGTTATCACACCGGACGACACGGTCGAAGAAGTTTTCCGCATTCCCGCCAACCCGGACACCAAACACGCCGGCGTTCTGGGAATCGCGTTCGGCCAGGATGGAAACCTGTACGTTGCCGACTCGCAGGAAATCAGCGGGCACGTCAATCACAACGGACGTCTGCTCCGCATCGTTTTTGAAGACGGGAAACCCGTTCGCTGTGAAGTTCTGGCGACCAATTTTGTCGCGCCCAACGGCTTGACCGTTGCCAACGGAAAGGTTTATTTCTGCGAAACCCGCGTTACAGAAGATACGCCTTGCCCGCTGACGTCCGGTTTGTTCTGCTTTGATCTGAAAGAGCTTGACCCGGCGAAACCGTATCGCGCCAAGACCTACGTCAGCGAAACGGACTGCGACCCGCATTTTATTTTCCAGTTCAAAACCAACGACCCGGACTGGCGAGTTGGCGCTAACGGCTGCAGTTCTTCCGTTGACGGCAAAGTTTACGTCGCCAATTTCGGAGACAAGCAGATTTACGAGCTGACTTTTGGCGCTGACGGCTCGAAAGTAACAAAAGTTCGCAATGTTATTCCGTGTCCCAACGAACGCAAAAAGCTGATGTCAATCGACGGCATTCGCGTTGACAGTACGCACGGCTGCATTTACTTCGCGGACTTCGCCGGCAACGCCGTTCATAAAGTCTGCATTTCGACGGGCAAAGTTACGACGCTTGCCAAAAATCCCGTCGGAACCGGCGCGGACGGCGCGCTGGATCGCTGCTCGGAAGTCTGCCGTCGCGGCAATAAACTCTATATTTCCAACATCGACCTCCCGTTCGATAACGACAACGACGCCCCGCACACCATGTCGGTGATTGAACTGTAAGGGGGGAATTAATCGATTGAAGCTATTTTCTAAAGTGGTAAGTGGTTAGTGGTACGTGGTTAGGATTTGGCGCAGCGCTTGCGTCCTAACCACTGTCCACTTAAAACTTCTTACTTTATTCAACGGACGCTTTTTAGGGCAGAGCGTCCGTTTTTTCTCCCCCTTGCGAATCTTTGTTCTTGCGGTACAATACGGTATTATGTCTAAAACTGTTTTGATTACCGGCGCTGCTGGGTTTATCGGCTCGCATTTGACTCGCAGTCTGCTGGCGGACGGCGCGAACGTGATTGGAATTGACAACGAATCGACAGGGCGGCGCGAAAATATTGCTGAACTAATCGACAATCCCAATTTTCAGTACGTTTGCTCCGACGCGGGCGACGAGTCTGTTTTATCGGATTTGGCGTCCGGCGTCGACGAGGTTTATCATCTTGCGGCGGCGGTTGGCGTGGCGCTGGTTGCGGCGGATCCCGTTCGGACGATTCAGACCAATATCGATTTGACGCAAACGCTTCTGCGGGTTCTGGAACGCCGAAATCGCGTTCGTCCGGTAAAACTCTATTTTGCGTCGACGTCCGAAGTTTATGGCCGAAATCCCGCCAGAATCTGGAGCGAGGACGACGAGCTGGTTTACGGCCCGACGACAATCGGCCGCTGGAGTTACGGGTTATCGAAAGCGATTGACGAACATCTGGTTTTGGCGTACGTTCGCCAGTTTGGTCTTTCTGCTGTAATTGGACGATTTTTTAACGTTGTCGGCGCGCGTCAAACAGGACAGTACGGCATGGTTTTGCCCAGATTCGTTTCCGCCGCTTTAAAAAACGCCCCGCTGACCGTTTTTGACGACGGGGCGCAGCGACGCTGTTTTATCCACGTTTCCGACGTCGTCAAAATTATTCGCGAACTGGTTTCGAAACCCGACAATTCCGGTCAAATTTACAATATCGGCTCTTCGGAATCCATCTCAATTTTGGATCTGGCGAAAAAAGTTATCGCTCAAACCGGGTCAAAATCGACGATCGAATTTTTGCCCTCTACCGCCGTTTACGGGGAAAATTTTGAAGATTGCCGCTGGCGCACTCCGGACGTTTCCAAGCTGTTTTCGGCTATCGAATACCGACCCCAATTTACGCTTTCCGACGCGATTTCGGACATCGTCAAATCAATTAGCAATTAGGCGGCGAGGCGCCGCTCCCAATCCGCGCTGCCGCGCGCCTGCCAAAATCCGCTCCCGTTGGTCGCTTGCATTTTGATGGGGCGGGGCAGTCCGATCACGGATTTGACGGATTTCCACAGATTTCTTGAATTGGGAATTGTCTTTTTTGTTTCCCGATTTTTGTACGCTGATTTTTCTATTCCCTACTCCCTTTTCCCTACTCCCCAAAATCTCAAAAATTCGTCTTGACAAAAAACAGGGCAGGGCGTACAATACGCCCAGTTCAGTCGAAAATGGAATTTCGATTTATTTCCATGGAAGGATTTTTATTCAATGAGCGCCACGTCTAAAAAAGAACGGGACAAGCAGAAACGCCTCAAATTGAGCGTTGAAATTCTCAAGGCTTTAGGACACCCGGTTCGTCTCCAGATGGTTCAGATGTTAGAGCAGGGCGAGCTTTGCGTTTTGGTCTTTCAGGAATACTTTCAGCTGGACTTTTCGACCATTTCCCGACATCTGCTTAAACTGACTCACGCCGGCATTCTGGACTTTGAGAAGCGGGGCAAGTTCGTCTATTATCGTCTCAAATGCCCATGCATTTTGGGAATAATTGAGTGCCTTCAGACCGCGGCGGCAACGTGATTTTCCGGCTAAAAAATAATATTTGGGTCATTTTGCCAAATATGCAAGTTTAGAACATTTGGTCGTTTGGCAAAACGTGCGCGGCGAGGCGCCGCTCCCAATCCGCGCCGACAAGGTCGGTTCCTGATTGGACGTGGGTAGCGCCGAAATCAGCTTTTTCGGAAGCAAAACTTTGTCCTTCTGCCCGTGCGGCTTCGCACCCGCGCGAGACGTATTATACCCGCTCCCGTTGGTCGCTTGCTTTTAAATGGATTATTACAGATTGCTTTTTAGATTCAAAATAATTGTCGTACGATTACGCTATCTATTGAAGTATTTCCTTTGACCTACGCTTGCGAAATTGCTAATTGCCAATTGCTAATTTATTTAACTTTGAACGTTAGCGTCGACGCCGAGACCGCCTGCTCCCCTTCGGGCTGACCCCAAACGCGAATCGTGTATTCGCCCGGCGCGACGTCGGTTGGAAGAGCCAGTTTGACGTACTGGAAGAACGTCTTTTCTTCTGCCGGGACAGAGGAAGAATTGTCCTGAACGGCGATTTGTTTCCCTTGGCTGTCTTTGACTTCAAAGCCGGAACGGAGGTTTGCTATCGCGTTGGGATTGTCGAATTCCATATAGAGCAAAAGCGTCTGTCCGGGGGTGAACTCGTATGGCTGATTAACGGCGGTGAAGTCGCCCAGCTTTCTGATAGATGTAACAAACGTGAGCGATTTGATCTGGAACTTCTGTTCAATCGGGGCGACGGCGGCGCACTGCTGAATCGGCAGAGCGTCGTCCAGAGCCGCTTCCAGTTCCGACGGTTCTATAATAGCGTTTGCCGCAGAGTTGTTTACTGCCCCGCTGGGCGTTCCAGGGGCGTCAAAAATTTCGTCTGGAATTTCCTGAGAGGAATTCCCTCCTGCTGGCAGGCTCGGGACTTCAGGTTCTAAACCGGGGAGTTCTTCCAGATAAACGCCGGAGTCCATGGGTTTGGAACCGTTCATTGATTTAGGCAGCGAAACGTTTTTCTTTTCCCCAGCTGGCGAAGAATCAATCGCTCTCGGATTTTTATCGACGTCCAGGACGTTTGGCGTCATGGTCAGTTCGTTTGGTTTGACAGGCTGCGTTTCCGGCATGACGTTGTTGGCGCCGTTCCAGTTGTCTTTGGGAACCGTTTGCGTTGAAGCGACTTTCAACGCCTCGGGCGAGCTGGGCAGGGGAGCCAGCTCCGGTTCCGGTTCTTCGTAACTGACCTGTTGGATTTCGGACGTCTTTGCAGGGGCGGCGTCAGTTTTGGGCAGACGCACGACTTTAATTGCGGGTTCGTTAGTTATTGGTTTAGAGCTGACGTTTGCTGCGGCTCTTGCGTTTGGTTTGAGTTCGTCTAGCGAGGCGAGCTTTCCGCCGTTGGCGAACGGGTTTTCAACGTTGGACGGAGTCGCAGAACGAGAAGCGGTTTTCGACGCTGCTGCGACAGGCGCGGTTCCATGAGCCGTTTGGACGGGTTCCAGCGTCGGCATGTCTGGAATAACAGGCGCAGGCGCGGCAGGGGTGGTCGCAGCGCTTTCGGTAAGCGGTTTGCCGCTTTGATTCATCGCTTTGGAAGAACTCGAATAAAAGGACGTACAGCCTGACATCAGACAGACGAAGACTGTCAAAACGATTATCTGCAATGTATTTTTCATGACGTTCTGTTTCAAAGTATATAAACGTATTTCTTTAGCCGCTTAAGGCGGGAAGGCGTCGACTGTGCAAACGTTTATAAGCGGGAAACGATGCGTTTTCTCGCTGCTGGCAGTCGACAATTCGCGACAATACATTATACAGTAGCGTTTTTTTTGTCAGAGGTCAAGAGGAATAATTGATACAATCGCTACTCTTTTTATAACCGATTTATCAGGACAAAAAATCTGGAATTTATAGCGAATCCCGCTTTCCAGACGATATACAAAGCGTTGTATTTCGTTATAACTATTAGTATGGGGTTAAGGGCGATACAGGAACCGGAACCGAGTCTTATTTCAGACTTATCAGAGGGCAAATTAGAAAGAGTTCTGGGTCCCATCCCGCCTGATATAATAAAATACGACGCAGAAACCAAACCAAACGGATCAGAGAAATCATGGACGCAATTGACGAATCCCTTAATCTGTTGGACACTGCCTTTAGTCCAAACAGTCCGCAGTCTCCATTGGAGACGTATCTGAAGGAAATAAACGACACCGCGTTGCTGACTTCAGAAGAAGAGCAGGAACTGGCTATCCGAATCGCTCAAGGCGATCCGGAAGCTCGCGATTTAATGGTCAGAGCCAATCTGCGCCTTGTGGTCAACATAGCTCGCGGATATATGAACAAGGGGCTGAGCCTTCCGGATTTGATTGAAGAGGGCAATCTTGGTCTTATGCGCGCTGTGGAGGGCTTTGATCCGGAAATTGGAACGCGGTTTTCTACGTACGCCTCATACTGGATTAAACAGTCAATTAAACGAGCGTTAATTAATACGTCCAAGCCGATTCGCATTCCGGCTTACATGGTAGAACTGCTTTCGAAATGGCGCCGTGCCTCGGCTCGGCTTTCGGAAGAACTGCGCCGAAATCCGTCTCCGGAAGAGATTGCGCGTATGCTGGCGCTGCCAAAAAAGAAACTTTCAATTGTCAAAAAGGCAATTCACATCTATAATAGAACGCCGCAGTTTGAGCAGCCGGAAGCGGGTCGTTCTCTGGCGGAAATGCTCATGGACGAAAACGCCAAAGACCCGGAAACGGCTACTGTTTATCATGACAGTCTGAAAATCGTTTTTGAAACGATGCAGGACATGAACGAACAGGAGGCGATGGTTCTGAAAATGCGTTACGGTCTGGACGAATACGAGCCGAAAACGCTTAAAGAAATCAGCGAAACGCTTGGCATGACTCGCGATCGCGTTCGTCAGATAGAAGCCAACGCCTTGGCGCGACTTTATGACAGTCTCAACGGCATTCAGCGCCGCGTTGACAAAAAACAGCGGTAAGATAGCGCATCCGCCAGAGCGGATTGGGGAAATATGTTTTCTCGACTGAAAAACTGGTGGAATCAACCTTGCGGAGCGAAAGAACTTCTCATTATCGCTCTGCCTTTAATTATTTCGACGTCGTCGTGGAGTATAATGCACTTCATCGACCGACTGTATCTTGCGTGGTATTCTAAAGAGGCGTTAGCGGCGTGCATGCCCGCCGGGATGACGCATTTTACGATATTCTGTTTTCCGCAAGGCGTTGCAGCGTATTGTGTTACGTTTGTCGCTCAGTATTGGGGCGCGAAACGTCCGGAACGAATTGCGTCGGTCGTCTGGCAGGGTCTGTATATCGGATTCCTGTTCTTGCCGATAATCTGGCTGACCGGTTTGGCTGCGCCGTGGTTCTATAATTTTCTGGGACATTCCGCCGACGTTGCCGCTCACGAGGCGATGTACTATCGTTCGCTGTGCGTCTGCGGCGGCGCGTGTATTATGTCAGCCGCGTTGACAGGATTTTTCAGCGGGCGAGGGCAGACGTGGATCGTCATGATTGTCGATACGCTGGCGTCCGCGTTGAATATCGCGTTGGACCTTGTAATGATTTTCGGGACTGCCAAGATTTCCTGGTGGTTCCTGCCGCAGATCCCGGAACTGGGCATCGTCGGGGCGGGGCTGGCGACGTCAATTGCCGTCTGGTTCAAGACGATTGTCTATTTCGCGATCTTCTGGTCGAAACGCAACCGGACTGCGTTCAATACGCTGACGAACTGGAAATATGACTGGTCTGTCATGCGCCGGCTGCTCTACTTTGGCGCGCCGAGCGGGCTGCAGCTGATTGTCGAGAACTTCGCCATGACGTCCCAGCTGCTGATCATGGGCGTTATCGGCTCGGTAGAAATAGCGGGTACGAATCTCGCGTTTAATATAGAGTGTCTGGTCTTTATGCCGGTTTTGGGGCTGGGATTGGCGCTGACGGCGATGGTTGGGCAATGCCAAGGCAAACAGCGCCCCGACCTGTCCGTCAAGGCGACGCATACTGCGCTTTGGTTTGGGCTGTCGTATACGGCGATTTTCGTCGCGTTGTATATTTTCTGTCCGCGGTTTTTCTTTATCGCTCACGAATGGGGAGCAGGGGAAGATTTCGCTCAGACGGAAGCGATGGCAGTCTATCTGCTCCAGTTTATTGCGGTGTTTATGGTCTTTGACAGCCTGAACGTCCTGTTTTCCAGCGTCCTGCGCGGGGCGGGCGACACCGCTTTCGTCCTGTGGATTTCCATTTGCGTCTGCCCTCTGCCCGCCATTTTGAGCTATGTAGGCGTCTATCTTTTTGGACAGGGAATTACGTACGCCTGGATTGTAATGAGCGCAGGAATCTTTACGCTGTGTACGTGCTTTTACATTCGATACCGGCTTGGATACTGGAAGTCCATGCAGGTTATCGAACCGGAAGCGATTACTCTTAACGACGATTCCGTGATATTGAGACAAAATATCGGATAGCGGCGCCTCGCCGCCCGCCCTTGAAAAAACTTTCGGTCGCCAGCAAGCTGGCTCCCTTTTAGGGAAGTTTTTTCAAGGGAAATAATATGAGGGGAAAACCTTTTTTGAAAAAAAGGTTCTTCCCCTCAAACTCCCTTTTCCAAAAAACTTTAGGTAGGGAACATCCATTAATCAATCGGTGTGAATCCGTCTAATCCGTTAAATCCGTGAACGAGTTGACCTGCTCACAACTACGGGAGCTAATCCTTTACAAAATACGTCTTTATCGGCGGGAAGCCGTTAAAGCAGACGGAGGCGTAGCTGGCGGTGTACGCGCCGGCGGTCATCCAATACATTCTGTCGCCTGCAGCGAGGTCTGCCGGGAGCGGAACTTTGTACCATTCGTACATGATGTCCATGCTGTCACAGGTCGGACCGGCGACGGTGAACTTCGTTTCGTCTTCGCCCGCGCCTTCGCAGTAAATCGGGTACTTGATGCTCTCGTTGACCGTTTCAATCAGCCCGTTGAAAATGCCCGCGTCTATATAGACCCATCTGTCCAGTTCCAGGTCGGATTTCCAGGAAACCAGAGCGACTTCGGTCGTTAAAACGCCGGCGTCGCCGACCATTGACCGACCGGGTTCAAAGATAATGCTGGGATGGTCTTCCCCAAAATTGGCTTTTAAGAATTTTGTGATTTCAGAAGCGTAGGCGTCAATCGGGTTAGTCTTGGAAATGTACTTGGCGGGAAGCCCTCCGCCCATGTTGATAAGATCGAATTTGATTCCGTTATCCAGAAGTTCGTCGAAGATGTAACGCACCTTGACCAGCGTCGCGCTCCATGCGCCGATGTCGTGCTGCTGCGACCCGACGTGGAAGGAAATCCCGCGCGGATTAAGCCCGCGGTTGCGCGCCATAAGCGCCTCTTTAACGACCATGTTCGGATGACAGCCAAACTTTCGCGACAGGGGCCAGTCCGCCGTGTCGGAACCTTCTGCCAGCAGGCGGATGAAAATGTCGCTGCCCGGCGCGAACTTCGCCAGGTTGTCGATGTCCGGGAGACTGTCAGTCGCGAAGAGTCGAACGCCTTTTTCGTAGGCGTACTGAATGTCTCTGGCTTTTTTAATCGTGTTGCCGTAGCTGATTCTGGACGGGTCAACGCCGAGGGAGAGAAGCTGGTCAAGCTCGTAAACGGACGCGACGTCGAAGTTGCTGCCCAGGTCGCGAAGCAGACTAACGACTTCCGGGGCGGGGTTCGCCTTAACGGCGTAGTGACATTTGGAATACGGGAACAGCTTGCAGAACTCCCGGTATTTCCGTTCGATAATGCCTAAATGAACGACCAGCGAGGGCGTTTCGTGCCGTTTAGTCTCTTCATAAATTTTCGCCCAATCTTCCGGGGCGTAAAAGTCGTGCGGATTTGCGCTCATTAAAGTACGTCAAACAAAATCGTAAAAAAGGGTTTTGAAAAACTGAACAATGGACGCTGGGGCATCATTGGTTTTTCCAGCATACGCGGATTTATTCGCAGTTGTGAGCAGTCAAGTTGCGAGTTGCGAGTTACGAGTTGCGAGAGCATTTTGTTAGACGCTGCTCGTTTCCTGCAACTTGACAGGCGTCAATTTGCCGGGAAAACACAAAATGATTAGTATTTATATAGATTTTTCCCGGTTTGTCAATCTGTACAAGACGCCAACAGGGCGGTTTTTGAGAAAAAAGAGGGAAAAAATATAATTCCGCATTCCGCATTCCGAATTCTCTCCGCCCCCCCTTTGACTATATATTAAAGTATGTTAGAATTCAATTATTAAATATGGAATATAAGAGCGGGGCGCGAGTTGTTTCGTCCCTGCTTTATGAATCTTAACCTCTGTTTAAAGGAGACCGCGCTATGGCAATTAGCGAAACAATGGAAAAGAAGATTAACGAACAGATCAACGCGGAACTGTATTCCGCCTATTTGTATCTGTCGATGTCCTGTCAGGCGCAAGACATGAACCTGAAAGGGTTTGCCAACTGGTTCTACATTCAGTATCAGGAAGAAGTCGCGCACGCGATGGGGTTCCTCAACTACGTTCAGGAACGCGGCGGCAAGGTAACGCTGACGGCTATCGAAGGCCCGAAAACGCAGTGGGACTCCGCCCTGGCGATGTTTGAGGAAACCTGCAAGCACGAAGCCTACGTTACCAGCCTGATCAACGGTCTGGCGGCTCTGGCGGTTCAGGAAAACGATTTCGCCGCCGGGCATTTCTTCAGCTGGTACGTCAAGGAACAGGTTGAAGAAGAAGCGACAGCCGGTGAGATCTGCTCGGAAGTCAAGATGGCTCAAGGCAACCCCGGCGCTCTGCTGATGCTTGACCGTGAACTCGGAACCCGAACCTTCGTCGCCCCGATTATTAAATAGAGCTGAGAAAATAACGAGATAAACAGTCGAGCCGAGAACGTGAGTTCCCGGCTCGATTTTTTATGTAATGAAAAGCGAGAGTTCCGCTTTGCGAACTCCTCACTCCTCACTTCTCACTCCTAACGCCGTTTGCGAAGGAACAACACGACAACCCCGAGAACCAACAGCGCCCACGTCGACGGTTCCGGAACGGCGTTGGCGTCTACAGACGCGACAACTGTGTTGCCGTTGACAACTGTCAGATTCCAATAATAGGCGTCTTCTGACGTCAGAAGTCCATTCCAGAAGGCGTCATTTGCCATGTCGCCCCCAAAAGCGTTTGTCGATTGGATAATTGGAGTCGACATGCCCGGCTGAAGCGAATCGATTGGCATATCCAGAATCGAATCGGATTCAACAACGACCGTCGTGGCAGAAAGCGTGTCTATGCGGGAACCTTCCTGCTCGATAAAGAGCGTTGAGCCGCTATGGAGTGTAAATGTCCCGTCAATAGTCAAATCTCCCACCGAGTTGCCCGGCGAGAAGGTCGCTTCGGTATATGTACCGTCAACGTCTTCGCCAATTTCCAGCGAACCTGTGAAAAATTCTTTCATATCCAGACGACCGGAGGAAACGACGAAACTGTGAGCGTTTACCAATCCGGCGGCGGCTGTATAAATCTGAAGCGTTCCGTCGCCGGTCTTTTTAACTTCTCCCTTGTTAGTACTGACAATACTAACGCCGTCCAGCAAAACGGGCTCTGTTCCGCTGACGTTCAATTCCAGCGTACCGACAGTATCGGCTGTCCCTACGTTAAACGTTCCGGTAAGAGAATTGATATAGTCTAAATTCGCCGTCAGAGCGCCGCCGTTGGAAATAGTAACGGTTTGAAGCTGATAAGTATTGGTTGTATCGTTTGTGCGCCCAGCTATCGTAACCTGCGCCTGGTCGATGACCGTGTTAGCGCCTTCGTTTGCCAAACAGATGCCGCCGTCAAAGGAGTAGGTTCCGCTATTTGTGAAACTCAACACGGTTCCAGAGGTCCCAATTAAATAGATGTCGTTGCCGCTCGTTCCAGCGGTATTTCCAGTAAAGGATGCGGTCGTTCCAGAACCGGAAAAGGCAAATGTTCCGCCGTTAATCGCCCCGCCGTAATTGCTGGCGGAATTGTTTCGAAACAGAATCGTTTTCGCTTCAATCGTTCCGCTGCAACTGCTGGCAGACCCCAAATTGATAGCGCCGCCTTTATATAAGCTTACGTTGTTGGTAAAACTGACCTCGTTCGCGTCAGTAATCGAGAGCAAATCCGTTTCAATCGCTCCGCCGCTGCGACCGCCGGTATAACCATTTGTCAGTTTGTTCTTATCGAAATAGAACGAGCCTGTTGTAAGCGTTACTTTTGTATAACCGACAATCGCGCCAGCAACGTTTTTTGCTTCATTTTTCTCGAACTTTATAACAGGGTTTGTACCCGTTCCGATAATTTCAATGTTATTGGCATTTATAGCGCCTCCATCATTACCGGAGGCTTTGTTGCTGTCAAATGTAATGCTGTTTCCTTTAATAGTCAGAGTTGCGTCTCCATTGTTAACTCTGATCCCGCCAGCATGAGTAGCTGCTGTATTACTGATAAACGATATTGTGTTACCGGTAATTGATGTATTGCCTGTTGAATAGATAGCCCCGCCTTGAGTCTTGCTGGAAGAACTCTTTTCAAATGACAAATTGTCAACCGTTATTGTCAATGCGGCTGTAACATGGATCGCTCCGCCTTCACAAGAACCGTTTTCGATAAATTTTACGTTATCGCCGGTTATCGTTACAGGACATTGAGAACGAAGAACTCCGCCATACGCATTTTTAGTTCCACTATTAGTTCCTTTGAACTGTTTAAATGTAACATTCGTTAAGTCCAAAGACAGTGTTGAGTCTGTTGTGCTTTGAATAATGAATTTTCCGTGAGCATAGGTTGCAGTGTTGCTGCCTTGAAAAAACAGGTTTTCAAACGTAAAATTATAATTCTGAGCAGCTGTATTGAGATCATAACAACGACCTGCGGTTACTTTAATTGTTTGCTGGTTCTCGTTCGCCGACTGAATCGTAAAGGTTCTCACAGTATAAGCGTTACTACCTAAGCTGGAAGAAAAAGTCGCGGTTGTTGATTCGGTGTTTAATACTTTTATAACGTCGCCGCTAGCGGCGTTGGCTGCTAATTGTACAGTAGAAACGTCTGTACCGGAAGCGGTGTATTCATTATTGGGGTTAGATCGTTCGACAATATCAGCCATTGCGTTGGCAGACAAAAGAAACAGTCCCAAAACAAGAATCGGGGTGGATGTGATATGCAATCTCGAAAAATTCGCCATTATTTTACTCCTTCTAACGGGTAAAACTGGATAACGGTTATGTGTACGACTATTGCGCTTGGAACGACCGGGCGCAAAATGGAATATCGCTACTAATATATTAAGAATATTATACACCAGATTTGGAGATTTTAAAGCATTAAATCGAAAAATTTACTGGAAAAAGACGAAATGGTAAGATAGGTAATTTAAAATAAATGTTCTTAAAGAGAACGGGTGCCATAACTTGAAAAAACTTGCGGTCGCCAGCAAGCTGTCGACCTTTTTAGGGAAGTTTTTT
>JAZMZV010000224.1:0-35456 GCA_045586185.1 Thermoguttaceae bacterium
CGGAGGCGCGGAGACGCGGAGGAGTTCGCAAAGAAATGAAAGGCGGTAACGGAGTTCGCCAACGGCGAACGTAGTTACGCTTAAAGCGGGAGGAAACTCCCGCTTTTTCTTTTGCCGAAACCGCTCCGACCTGCTGGATCGCGGCTGTTTCAGCCGCCGAAGAAAAATCTCACGCGGAGATGCGGAGACGCGGAGGAGTCCGCAAAGAAATGAAAGGCGGTAACGGAGTTCGCGAAGCGAACGCAGTTACGCTTTGAACCGCGCACGAACAAGGATGGTCCCGGTTCGCGGGCGACTTCGCCCGCCGAAGCTTCTCCGCCCCGCTAAAAACCTCCGCCGCAGCCGAAAACCTTTCTGGATCGCGGACGTAAGTCCGCCATACACGACATATATCTTCCCCATTTCCTCTATTTTCTCAAAATTTTTCACTTTTTTTCAAAAATTTTCCCATTTACCGCTTCACGATTGCCGAATTGAGTGTATAATGTTATTAATGTAAAAAAGCGATATTTCATTTTGCCCCGGACGTACCGCCGCAAAAATCGTTTCAATAACCGTTTACCAGTTTTACCCACATAGAAGGAGTAAAATAATGGCTAAATCACAAGACTGCTCATTCCTCCCCCCCCCCGTATTTTAACATGCGGAAATTTTTCTTTACTAGGATTTCTTGCCGTTCTGCTTGCATGTTCCTATTCGTCAGCAGACATCACCTATACAGACAGTACTATTCCAGGAGCAGATATTACTACCGGTTCTGGCGGCGTGGGCAATGTTACTTTTGACATTACCAATGAAGGAGCGTATACCAACGTCATGTCCGGTTCTGGATCCGTAACCAAGACCGGCGACGGTATGCTGACGCTGTCTGACGCTAACACCTTTACCGGCGGAACGTCCGTTTCAGATGGTACGCTGACTTTAACTTATATCAATGGAACTAAAGGAACGCTGGCGACGGGAAGTACGGTTACCGTTGACGGCGAAACGTCCGTTTTGGCAGGGCACGGCGACGTTCTGGGGTATTCTTCCGGGTCAGTTGGAACAATCAACCTTCAAAACGGCGGGACGCTGTACAACGATTCTACTGACGCTCACGTTACCGTTGGAGCAGCTGTCAATATGAATCACGGTTTTATTACCGTTGATGAAAACGCTGCGGGAACCAAATACGGCAACTTCGTTTTCGACAACGCCATCAACGTAACAGGCGGAGAAGACAACGAGATTTCTGCCAAGAAAATTATTCTGCGACAGTATTCTGGCACGTCAGACGAAGAAGTCGGCGGAAAGATTACAGTTGCGTCAGGTGCGAAATTGACGATTTCCTCTCAAATTGCCGCTCATACCAGCCCGACTGTCGTTCCACTGGTTAAATTGGGAGCTGGCGAGCTGGTTCTAACAACTGAAAATACATACAGCAAGGGAACAACCGTTTCCAAGGGAACGCTTACTCTTGCCGGAGCGGGTACGACCGGCGCTGGTACAGTTGCTATCGCCGCCGACGGTACGTTGAATTATTACGTTACCGCCGAGGAAGATCCTAAACAGGTTAACGTTAACAACGCCAACGCGATTTCCGGAACTGGCGCTGTTACAAAAACCGGCTCTGGTACGCTTAAAATCAACGCCGCTCAAAATGCCGTTGACGTGGAAAGTTTTGTCGTTTCCTCTGGTCGGTTGGATATGAAAGAGTATTTCAAAGGCGACCTTGAAATTAATAACGGCGCAACGTTCTCGCCGGGCAATTCGATTGGAATGCTATATCAGACAGGCGACTTTACTTTAGACGAAGGCGCTACGCTGTGGCTGGAAGTTGGAAAAGGCGACACAATTCTGACTGACGTTTTGAATGTTACAGGCGACACGATATTTGAAGACGGTTCTATTATCAAAATCGCGTTGGATTCCAGCTATGATAACGCCTTTGAAGACGGCGAACAGGTGGATATTCAGCTTCCGACTGGAATTAAAGGCGGCGATGGAAACGATCTCGATATGGATAATCTTGTTTTCCAGTCGAGTATGTTTAATCTGGTTGGGTACGATGCCGGTACAGGCTATTTGTCCGTTGTTTATTCAGCGCCGACTGCTGGCGTTCCGGAACCGTCGACGTGGACGCTGCTGATTCTCGGCGCCGCGGGGCTGCTGTACTGTCGGAAACGAAAGAATTGAAAGGCGTAGGCGAGCCGGGGTGCGTAAGCCCCGGAATATTTAGCGTCGATCAATTGATGAAAAATAAGCGGGAGGAAACTCCCGCTTTTTTGTTTAAAACTTCGCGAACTTTGCGGACTTTGCGTGAGATTTCTTCGGATTCTTACACAATCCGATTTTGTTCGCCGTTCCGGCGAATGCGTAATTCCGTTCGCTTCGCGAACTCCATTACCGCCTTTCATTGCTTTGCGGACATCGCGTGAGATTTCTTTGGCTGCTGACACAGCCGCGATCCAGCGGGTCGGAGGGAGTGTTCTGCGATAGAGATTTTTGGAGGCTGCCGCGTTGTCTTGACGGCTTTGCCGTCAAGTTGTAGCCCGAGGACGGGCTACATCCAAGGGAGGTTTTCGGCTTACACAATACGGGATTTTCCCCCTCAAACAAAGCGTAACTTCGTTCGCTTCGCTCTCTCCGTTACCGCCTTTTATTAATTTGCGAACTTCGCGTGAGATTTTTTCCTGGCGTTTATGCAACGCGAACTGACTATTTCTCTTTCTTGTTCTTATTATTTTTCTTTTGTTTCTTTGATTTATCTTCCTGCAGTTCGTCCTGAACATGCAACAAACTTAAAACAGAGTCAAAACTCCCATGTTCTGCTGATTTATTAAGCCATTTTACCCCTTCTTCGGGATCTTTATCAACGCCCCTGCCATAAATATAGCAAAGACCAAGAGAATGTTGCGCCTCAGCGTGTCCTTGTAAAGCAGCAGCTTTATACCAGGTCGCCGCAGCTTGAGCGTCTTTATCAACTCCATTGCCGTGAAAATAACATTCGCCAAGAAAGAATTGCGCCTCGGCATACCCTTGATTGGCGGCTTTAAGAAGCCAACTAAACCCTTCTTGATAATTCCGAGCGCGTCCCGGACCGCTGACAAAATAACGACCAAGCTCAAATTGCGCCTCAGCGTGTCCCTGTTCAGCGGCTTTACGATACCACTTGTTAGCCTCTTTGTTATTTTTCTTGACGCTATTGCCTTTTGCATAGAGTTCTGCAATATCAAACTGCGCCTCAGCATGTCCTTGTTCAGCCGCTTTACGCCACCAATTTAGCGCCTCTTGACGATCTTGCTTAACGCCTTCGCCCTGAAAAAAGCAACAGCCAAGAATGAATTGAGATTCAACAAACCCTTCGTTAGCGGATTTACGGAAAAAACGTAACGCCTCTTGACGATCCTGTTTAACGCCTCTACCGTGAAAATAGCAATTCGCAAGACCAAAGCCCGCTTCCGCATAACCATTTTGATCCGACTTACGCCACCAGTTTATCGCCTCTTGAAAATCCTGCTTGACGCCTTGACCATTAAAATAACTAACGCCAAGATAGTATTGCGCCTCAGCATGATTCTGCTCTGCGGCTTTACGAAGCCATTTTACCGCTTCTTGATAATCCTGTTCAACGCCGTCGCCAACGGCATAGCTCAGACCAATCATATATTGTGCCTGTGACAGTCCTTGCTCTGCGGATTTACGCCACCAGTTCATCGCTTCTTGACGATCTTGCTTGACGCCATCGCCGAAAGCATAGCAACTTCCGATATTGAACTGAGCCACAGCATGCCCTTGCTCCGCCGCTTTAAGCCACCACTTTACGGCCTGTTGATGATCTTGCTTAACGCCTTCGCCATTAAAATAATTATTGCCGAGAACGAATTGCGATTCTGCATCTCCTTGCTGAGCAGCCAGGAGAACGTTATCTTCGTCTGTCTCTATTACTTTCGATAAAATGTCATTAAATGATTTCATGTTTTTACTCCTTCTCAAGAGATTTCATTATTTCAGCCGCGTCCTCATCTCCATGAAGGGCAGCTTGACAAATCCACCTGAAAGCTTCTAAATTACTCTGTTTAACGCCTTCGCCATTCATATAGCAAAGACTCAAATTGTATTGTGCATCGGAATTTCCCTGTTTAGCCGCTTTGCGATACCATTTTGCCGCTTCTTTATAATTTTGCTTGACGCCTTCGCCCTTAGAATAGCAATATCCCAAAAAGAATTGCGCCGTTGAATCCCCCAAGACAGCTGCCTTACGATACAACTTTGCCGCTTCTTTATAATTTTGCTCAACGCCTTCGCCCCTATAATAGCAACGTCCCAAATCGCACTGAGCCTCTGCAAGCCCTTGATCAGCCGCCTTACGATACCACTTAACAGCCTCTTCATAATTTTGCTCAACGCCATTGCCATTATAATAGCAATTGGCAAGATTAAATTGCGCCACAGAATGCCCTTGCTCAGCCGATTTGCGGAACCATTTAACAGCCTCTTCATAATTTTGCTCAACGCCCTCGCTATAATAATAGCAATTGCCAAGATTATTTTGAGCTATGAAATACCCTTGCTCAGCCGATTTGCGATACCATTTAACCGCTTCTTCATAATTTTGATCAACGCCTTCACCGTCATAATAGCATTTGGCGAGATTGTATTGCGCCACAAAATGCCCTTGCTCAGCCGCTTCGCGATACCATTTAACCGCTTCTTCATAATCCGAATCGACTGCAAAGCCATTATAATATGCAACGCCAAGATTATATTTTGCATCCACAGATCCCTGTTGAGCCGCTTTGCGAAACCATTTAATCGCTTCTTCATAATTTTGCTCAACGGCATCGCCATCAACATAGCAGCCGGCAAGAATGATTTGTGACTGTAAATGTCCTTGCTCAGCCGCTTCGCGATACCATTTAATCGCTTCCTTAAGATTTTGATCAACGCCTTTACCTTCACGATAACAATTGGCGAGATTAAATTGAGCAATCACAATTCCTTTTTCAGCGGCTTGACGATATCTCTTTACCAATTCCTGATCGTCATGAATATTATCTGTATTATCATTATTATCATATAAACTAAGGCAGTATTGAGCATCTTGCAATCCTTGTTCAGCCGCTTTACGATACCACTTTAACGCTTCTTCATGGTTTTTGGCAACACCATTGCCTTCTTTGTAGCATTGCGCCAAATTGAATTGCGCTGCGGCAACTCCCTGCTCAGCCGCTTTGCGATACCATTTTACCGCCTCTTCATCATTTTGATCGACGCCATTGCCACGCGAATAGCAAACGCCAAGATTATGTTGAGCTTCTCCCAATCCTTGCTCGGCAGCTTTGCGATACCACTTTATCTTCTACATAATTTTGAGAAACGCCATTGCCATTAGTGTAGTTAACGGCAAGACTGTATTGCGCTGCAGCATATCCTTGCTCAGCCGCTTTACGATACCATTTAACGGCATCTTCATAATTTTGATTGACGCCCATGCCATGAGAATAGTTATAGCCAAGATTGTATTGCGCCTCTGCAAATCCCTGGTAAGCAGCTTTGCGATACCATTTTACCGCTTCTTCATGATTTTGAGAAACGCCGCGACCATTATTATAGCAATTGGCAAGATTGAGCTGTGCATTTATCTGTCCTTTTTGAGCTGCTTTACGAAACCATTTAACCGCTTCTTCATAGTTTTGTTCAACGCCAAACCCATTAGAATAACAAGCGCCAAGATTATTTTGCGCTTCTTCATGTCCTTTTTGAGCCGCTTTGCGAAACCATTTAACCGCTTCTTTGTAACTTTGAGCAAAACCTCCATCGCCAGAATAAAAGTTAATGCCAAGAGCAAATTGTGCATCAACGTCTCCTTGTTGTGCGGCCAGGAGAAGACTGTCATTATCACTACTAATCAACTCTGAAAATAAATCATTAAAATCCATGTTATCTCCTGAATTTAGGAAATCTGTCTTCTTGGGCGCCATCCTTGTCGCCCTGAAAAGGAATTAACAACTCACAACTACTTCTGTCAGTTCGCCTGACGGCAAATGCGTAATTGCGCCTGACAGAGCCGCTTCCCAATTGGCGGCGAGGCGTCAAAAACGAAGATTGAATGATAAAAGCCTCACGCTCTAATTCGCGTGAGATTTCTTCGGCGGCAGGGGACTGCCGCGAGCCGGGCTGAACAAAGTTTATCTGTAACGCTTTGGACAAGGCGGCGCCTGGGGGCGCCGCACTTCACGTAGCGTTCTAATTACTACTTAAACAGCCCGTACGGAATGACGTCGTAACGGACGCCGGCAGGCATGGTTGCTGGCGCGCCGTGGAAGCTGCCCGGCCAAGCGGAGCCGCGAAGGCGTCCGCTGTGGTGCGGTCCGTACAGGTTTTTCGGCGTTCCGTAAATGCGAACGGTTACATCGTTCTCACCGTCTTTCAAAGCGGAAGTAATATCGACGGAATCGTATTTCAAGGCGATAGTTCCGACTTTCTCTCCGTTGACCAGAACGACCGCAACGGCGCCGTTCCAGCCCTCGCGAATCGGAGGCAGCTGAACGACCGTCTTGCCGGCGGTTTTCGCAATCGTCTGAGTATAGTCAACCGCTCCGGAATAGAACGGCGCGCCTAATCCCGCCCAGCCGTTGGAAGTCGTGGTTTCCAGACCAGCGCCGTTGACGGCATATCGAGCCAGTCGATTATGACCGCGATAGTTCAGTTCAGTCGTCGCGCTGGCAGAAACGTTGGGAACAACCGCCTCTTTGCCATTCAGATTTGTCAGGAACTGCACTTCCGACAAACCAACAAAGGCGTTGTCATTGCCGTTGACTTCATGTTTCGACCCGACAAACGACTCGTCCAGCGGATACGTTACGCCCTTCCAGTTCGACAGAATCTTGAACGTCAGTTCCTTGCAGGAAACCGGCTTTTCAAAGAGAATCGTTTCCGCCGTTGAGCCGTCTTTTTTGAACGAAAACGTTCCAATGCTGACGCCGTCGGCAAACAGTTCCGCCTGTTTAACGCCGCGCGTTTCCAGGTTGATTTCGTTATAATTCCAAACGCGAATTCCAGTCAGAGTCTGTTTCGCCGGGAAAGTAAACGTAATTGCCGGGGCGAGGTCGCGAACTCCGCTTATGAAATCGCAGCCGGAATTGAGCCACGAAACGCCCTCCAGAGCGTTTGAATGAACCAAAGCGGCTTCTTCCTTTTCTTTGGGCGCCTGAAGTCCGCGGTCGGGAACGATTACAAAGCCCTTCGCCGCCGGGTCAAGCGAGAATTCGCCTACAACCCACGCCGGCATGATCTCATGGAAAATCGTCATCTTGTCCGCGGTCAGCGTAACGACGTTTTCTCCCGTCTTGACGAGCGACGCGACGTCGTAAACGCCAAAAGAGCGGTCGAACTTCCACGCGCCAGGAATCGGGTCAACCGGAGTTCCGTTGACTGTTACATGATATCCCGTTGGGTTCTCGCAGACAAACTGCAACTTGCCCGGCTTGAACCCTTCTGCAACGGTAAAGCGGTACGTTTGAGTAAAGCCGGAGTTGTCGGCAAACTGATGCTTGAGCAGCGTGTCGCGAAGCTGAACGCCGTTGTCCCAAGGGGACTTGGGGAACCCGTTCTTCTGCCACAGCCAGGCGTTGGCGGGATAGAAATACTGGTTTTTATGCGTCTCGTTTCCAATCTGAACGTCCATGTAGTCAATGAGCAAAACGTTGTCGTCAAGACGTTTGGTCGTCCAGTCCTTCGTTGGAACAATAACGCAGCTGGCTTCTTCCGTCTTTTGAGCCGCTGCCGGCTTCTTGCCAAGCGTAAAGGTCAGCAGGAGAGAACCGCACGGCGGGATGTCGTAATCCTGGCTGGAATACGCGCTGATCTTGCCGGTAAACGGATCGAACTGTTCAACGCAAACGTCATTAAAGTTGCGAGTTGCGAGTTGCGAGTTGCGAGAATTTTGCGAAGCGTCCTCACTACTGTCTTTTATTCCAAGCTGAATCTTGCCTTTGGCGTACGAATCCATGCTAGCGTTGCAGATAAAGAGAATAAACGCGCCCTCCGTTTGACGAAGCATGTGGAACGTGTCGGTCGAAGCCGTTTCAGGAACCAGACGAATCGGCTGATTGTTCAAATCGAGTTCGTCAATCGTTTTGACCTGCATGGCGGCTGTTACATTTTCCGCCGTCTTTTGAATCTCGGCTGACTGTTTGTCCAGCGCAACGCCTTCTACAAACTTAATCGTTCCGCCCAGCGAAACGACTTTTCCGTTCTGCTTGACGTACTGATCGAGCAATTTGAGCGTCGGGACGTCGATATTTTCCAGCGTATCCGGCAGGACGACGTAATCGTACTGTGCCTTGCCGACGACGAATTTGCCGGAATCGGAAACGCGCCCTATTTTTTCAATGACGTATTCAGAGCCGATGTCGTAGTCCGCCTGAAGCTCTTCCAGACGTTTGACGGTATCTCTGAAAACGTTTCCGATTCTGCCAAGATTGCCGTGACGCTGATACATCCAGGCGGTTGTCGTCGGTTCAATGAGCAGGAATCGCTGTTCGGTCAGTTCGCCCGACGAAAGCATATAGGACAGACGAGTCCAGTAGTCCGCCAGATGTTTGTACTGTTCAAAGCAGGGGGAATGATACGAGAACGACTGCGGATGGTCGTGCTTTCTCGCCCCGCGAATGGTGATGTAGGACAAATGCTCGTCGGTCGTGTTAACGCCGACGGCGTACGACCAGTCGCCCAATCGTTTGAGGTCTTCAAAGCGAATATCCCATCCGCCAGCCCCGTAGTTTTCAGAAAGCGTTCTGGACAATCCGTTTTGATGAGCGACCGACGACAGTTCGCGCCCCGCTCGAGAGTTCCCAAACTGACCGCCGTCGCGGCTGTACGTGTTCATCAACATGTCGATTGCCGGACGCTGATGCCAGTAGTACATCGCCATGTTGTCCGGACCGTGAGCGGCGTTAGGCCAGCCGTGTTCCCAATAATGCCCTGTCCATTGCATTCCGTTGGCTTCGCACCAGTTGTGAACCGGTCTTCCCCAGCGTTCCGTAAACAAATAGCACAGGGTTTGATAATAATCGTGACGAACGCGGCGCCAGTCGCCGGCTTCTTCAACCAAAGAATTCATATTGTCGACGATGCTGTACCCGTGCTGCTTTTCAAAAACTTCCGGCAAATCGTCCGTCCAGGACAAATGCCCGGCGGGAGTGATCTGCGCTTCATCCGAGAAAATTCCCGGGCAGCGTTTTCCAAACTGGTCGCCGATATGCTTTTTGTACGCCTCGTGAGTAATCTCGATAAACTTCTCTGTAACGCCGGGCTTCATCAAATCGACGTAATACATTCCGCCGTACCATTGAGACGCGCCCGCCCACTTGTACTGACCCAAAAGCCAGGTAACGCCGTCTGCTTTTCTCTTTAAGAACTCGCTATCCAGCTTCCCGGTTTTGGTTTGATGGTACAGCTGAGACAAATCCTTTTTGGAACCGTCGGCTTGAACCTGAACAACGTAGACGACGTCCGCGCCCGCCGTCCAGTTTCCGTTGGCGTCTGTTACAGCGTCCCGACGAAAAACGCTCAAGCCCTTGCCGCGGGAATCCGGCATCGCTTCCGGAACCAGACCGCCGGCAAATCCGGTCGGATAAGAGTTTTCGTCGTAAATCCAGACGTTCATGTCGAGCTTTTCCGCCTCGTCCAACGCCGTTTTCCATAAATGGAACCAGTCTTCTGACAAATACGGCGTCATCAGCCCCGGGCGCGGATGAACGAAAACCTGTTTGACGTCCTGCGCCGCCAAATCCTGCATAGTGTGACGAATTTGATCGTCTGTGAGCAAATCGTTCCAAACCCACAGCGGCGCTGTCGCGTAATCCCGCCCCGGATTGACAAATCGCGACTTCATCTCGTCAATCGTCGGATGCGTCGCCGGATTCAGTTTTGTGTTCTGAGCGAACGTCAAGCTGCATATCGCAGTCAACGCCGCAAACAGAATCAATGTCGTTCTTTTCATTTTAAAATCTCTCCATTAGGTTAATAGTAACAGGAAGGAAACTCTTTTCTTTTATTCCAGTTCTTCAGATTATATCAGATGGAACAATTAAATGCAACACGTAATCAAGGCAGTAGGCAATAGGCAGTAGGCAGTAGTTTTAATCCCCAATTTCGACGTTAATTTTATCCATTTTACCTAACCGGAACATCTGGTACAACCAGTACAACAGTTATTTTTACAATTTCTTTTAGATTCGATACAGAAAGATTCCGATACCCATAAAGCCTAAAGATAAAAAGGCAAAAAATATTTGTATATGACATTTGTTCTATCAGACGCAGGAGGCGTCGGGAACGCAAACAAATTTTTTGGACAATGGGTATGATTATGAAAAAGCTCAATCTTTTTGCCGGAATAGCAGTAGCGATTTCCGGTCTGTTTGCCAGTCAAACATTTGCAGCGTCTGGCTGCACTACTGCGGCATGCGATCCTGCTGCCGCCGCCGCGGCATGCGATCCGGCAGCTGCCGCCGCCGATTCCGCGCCTGACGCTCCGGTTCCACCAGAAGAAGCGGGATGCGCTGGAGCCCTCTCCGCCACTTGCGCTTCGTCGCCGTCTTGCGACCCGGCTGCCGCCGCTGCCTGCAATTCCGGCTGCGGAGCTAGTTGCCAAGCCGCTCCTGGCTGTGGCGCTGGCTGCCAAACCCCAGGCTGCGGAGCCTGCTCCAACTGCGGCAGCTTTGCCTGCAACGGTTTTTGCAAACGTCATGGATGCGCTGAAGTTCCTCTTGGAAAACTGAAGAAATCCATTTGCGAAGGCACTTGCTGGTCTGGCTATATGAACGCCGGATACTTCACCAACTTCGCAGGAGATAGAAGCAACGGATATACAGACTGCTGGAGCAACACAACGCCCGCGTTTAACGCGCTGTACATTGCTGCAGAGAAAAAAGCGTACACCGGCGGCTGCGGCTACGATTTCGGCTTTGGCGTTGACTTCATGTTCGGCGAAGACGCTCGAATCTTCCGTTCCGCTCGCGGTTTGGACGATTCATGGATAACCGGACACATGTATAATCCGGAAACTGAAGCCTACGATATTCCTTCCTACGGATTTGCGATGCCGCAATTGTACATGGAAATGGCGATCAACAACTGGTCTGTCAAGCTCGGTCATTTTTATGGCTTGCTGGGATACGAAGGCGCGACCGCTCCGAGCAGATTCTTCTATACGAAAGGTCTGACCTGCGCGGCGTCTCCCGTCAGCCAAACCGGCGTTTTGGCAACGTTCAATGGATTTGAAAACCTCGACGTTACTCTCGGCTGGGTCAACGGTTGGAACAACGGTTTCGACAACAGCGAATACGGCGAAGGCATGGTTACCGGCGCCTTCACCTACCGAATGAATGAACATGCCTCCTTCAAATACGCCTTTTTAGCGGGAACAACTGAAATGGCTGGTTTAACCGGATTTCTGGGACCATACTACTGGCCCGATAAAGGAACTGGCTCAGCCCATAGCTTCGTATTAAAATTGCAGCTTACCAGTCGCTTGGAATCCGTTTCAACGCTGAATTATTCAGACTTTACAGACATTGCTGACAACAACATTCAAACGCTTATTTTGGGTCAGCATTTGTACTACAATCTCAACTGCTGCACCAAAGCAGGTTTCCGCGCGGAATGGATGAAAAACAGAGAAATTAACGATGATTTTGTCAACGAATATACATCTTTCTCTATCGGGTTGAACTATCATCCTGATGGAAATCAGAATCTGTTCATCCGACCTGAACTGCGATATGACCGCATATCGGGTTATGACAATTATCCGCTCAACGGACGCGTTGACCAGTTCACCATTGGATTTGACGTTATGCTGACATTCTAGTCATCAGTCAGGAATTAGAAGTCAGAAGCAAGAAGTGAGACGTTGAAAAACTCTCACTTCTTGCTTTTTTATTATCAGGGCTTGAAACCTCTCATCTAACGTTTATCATCTCAAATCTTATCCATTTTATCTAACCGGGATATCAGTTAAAAACATTGCAATCGGAAATAAATCCAGAATAATCTATATTATTGAACTATTTACCGATTACAAACAGAGTACGACGCAGGAGGCGTTGTGTATACCAATATATTTATGGTAAATGGGTACAATCATGAAAAAAATAACTTTCTTGGCTGGAATAGCGTTAACTATTTCCGGTCTCCTAACAGGTCTTGCATTTGCAGCCCCTCAATCCATCACAACTGACAACTCCTCAGCCGTTGTCGATATTACTCCGACAATTCAGAAGTCAGCTCCAGCTCCGGCGGTTGCTTCTGCAGTTCCTGCGCCTGCGCCAACGCCAGCTTTTATAGCTAAAACTCCAGCGTCTGCGCAGACTATTCTCCCGGATCCGGATTCTCCCCAAGAATCAGTTCCTGCGCCAGCAACTGCGGCTCCTGCGCCAGCTGCGTCTTGCACCAGCTGCAATTCCGACGGCGTTTCTGTTGCGTCTGGATACAGTTACTGCGCCGCCTGCGGAAATGCGGACTGCGACGGGCTTTGCTACTCCGGTTGCATTATGGTCGGTCCGGATTGCGGATTCTGCGCTTCCTGCGGGAATCCTGGCTGCGACGGGCTTTGCGATTCCTGCATTCCTTGCGAATGCGCCGGAATGATGGGTTGTGGAATTATGGGGGGGGCTCCATTCAGCGGCGTCTGCTTCTCGGGCTACATTAACGCGGGATACGATACAAACTTCTCCGGCGATCGCAGCAACGGCATGGTTGACGCCTGGAACAACACAACCCCGGCGCTCAACGCTGTATATGTTTCCGCCGTCAAAAAGGCGTTTACTGGCGGTTACGGCGCAGCATTCGGCTTTGGCGTTGATTTCATGTTCGGCGAAGATTCCAGAATCTTCCGTTCCGCTCGCGGTTTGGATCAAAACTGGTACACCGGACACATGTACAATCCGGCTACCAGAGCTTACGATCGTCCTTCCTACGGATTTGCCATGCCGCAGCTGTACCTGGAAGCCGCGATCAACAACTGGTCAGTTAAAATCGGTCATTTTTACGGACTGTTGGGCTACGAAGGCGCAACCGCCCCGAGCAGATTCTTCTATACCAAGGGTTTGACCTGCGCCGCGTCGCCCGTCAGCCAAACCGGCGTTTTGGCTTCCTATCACGGATTCCAAAACCTCGACCTGACCCTCGGCTGGGTCAACGGCTGGGGCAACGGATTCGACAACAGCAGATTCGGCGAAGGCTTGCTAACCGGCGCGTTCACGTACCACATAAACCCGATGGCGTCCATCAAATATGCGTTCATGGCTGGAACTGCCGACATGGCAGGCGTGTTCGGATATTGGGGACCGTATGACTGGGGACATATAAAAGGCGTTGGCGCAGCTCACAGCGTTGTTTTTGACGTTCATCTGAACAACTGTCTGGAATCCGTTACAACGGTGAACTATGTCGACTTCGGTCAGGCAACCTACTCCGCCAACGGAACCCGCGCCCTCATCCTGGGAGAACACTTGTATTACACGATTAACAGCTGCTGGAAACTGGGATTCAGAGCAGAATGGCTGAAAAACACTGATTATATTGGCGGAAGCTCACAAGATACCGTACTACCATCCTTCACACTCGGTCTGAACTGGCATCCGTATGGAAATCAGAATCTGTTCGTTCGACCGGAACTGCGTTACGACCGCGCTACCGGCATTTGGAGTCATCAGGCTCTCAACGGACGAGTTGATCAGCTCACCATCGGATTTGACGTCATGATGACGTTCTAGTCAAAAATCAGCAGTGAGAAGTGAGAGGAATATTCTCTCACTTCTCACTTTTTTCTTCTTTCCTCTCTTTTATCGCATCTGTAATTTCTAAAATTCAATATCTCAAAAACAGGGCATGGAAATACCTTTCTGAAAATATGTTTACCTATATTATCAAATTGAACCGCTTATTATAAAAGGAATAAGCAAAAATAATAACGACAAAATCTTTTCCTGTATCCTTTTTACCGATTATCAAAAATACATACAACTCCGAATGCATTGGGAATGCAATATAATGATTGAACAGCGGATATGATTATGAGAAAGGTCAATTTTCTTGCCGGAATAGCAGCAGCGCTTTTAGGTCTGTTTGTCAGTCAGACATTTGCGGCGTCTGGCGGCGTTTTAACAGCTTGCGATCCCGCTGCGGCAGCAACATGTTCTCCTGCCGCTCTTGCCGCCAATCCCGCAGAGGATTGCAACTCCGATTGTCTTTCAACCCATCTTTGCGAATCAGTAGCAGCTTGCAGCAATTGCGGCTCTCTGATATGCAGCGGTTGTTGCCAACCTTACGGCGACACTGGAATATTTTGGAGAAACTTGAAAAGATCTCTCTGCGAAGGCGTTTGCTGGTCGGGCTATATAAACGCCGGATACGATACAAACTTTGCCGGCGACAGAAGCAACGGCTTGGTCGACGCCTGGAATAACACCACTCCGGCGCTCAATGCTATATATGTTTCCGCCGAAAAAAAGACGCATACAGGCGGTTACGGCTTTGACGTCGGTTATAGAGTTGACTTTATGTTCGGCGAAGACGCTCGAATTTTCCGTTCCGCTCGAGGGTTAGACGAGACCTGGGTTACCGGGCACATGTACAACGCCGCTACGGGCGATTATAACCGACCGTCCTACGGCTTTGCCATGCCGTATTTGTACGTAGAAACCGCTATCAACAATTGGTCTGTCAAAGCTGGACATTTTAGAAGCCTGATAGGCTACGAAGGCGCTCCCGCTCCGAAGAGATTCTTCTATACCAAAGGATTGATCTGCTCGTCATCTCAAACCGGCGTTTTAGCAACCTATAACGGATTTGAAAACCTCGACATTACCCTCGGCTGGGTCAACGGCTGGAACAACGGATTTGACAACAGCAGATTTAACGACGGCTTGGCGTCCGGCTCGTTCACATACCGCATGAACGAGGCAGCGTCTCTCAAATACTCGTTCCAGGCGGGAACGGCTGACATGGCTGCCGTATTTGCTTTTTGGGGACCGTATAACTGGGGACACACAAAAGGCGTCGGCGCCCTCCACACCGCTATTTTAGACGTTTATCTTAACAAATCCCTGGAATCCGTAACAATTGTGAACTATACAGACTTCGGACAGGCAACCTACTCCGCCAACGGCACTCGCGTACTCGTCCTGGGAGAACACCTGTATTACACGATTAACAGCTGCTGGAAACTGGGATTCAGAGCAGAATGGCTGAAAAACACTGATTATATTGGTGGAAGCTCACAAGATACCGAAGTTACATCCTTCACACTCGGTCTGAACTGGCATCCGTATGGAAATCAAAATCTGTACATTCGACCGGAACTGCGATACGACCGCGCAACCGGCGTTTGGAAGAGCCAGCCGCTCAACGGACGACCCGACCAATTCACCATCGGCTTTGACGTCATGCTGACGTTCTAGTCAAACGCCTGAAATTAGAAGTTAAAAGCGAAGAAGTGAGACGCTGTAACGCTCTCGCTTCTTTTTTTATTCACAGAGTTTTATCCAAGCCGCAGTTCTACGTCGCTTTGCTGAATCATCCAGGGATTGTTTTCAATCATGACAACCGTATGACCGTATGCAGTCAGACGTCGAAACGTTTCCAAGAGCTTATCCAGTTCAGAATCGTGCAGCCCGGCAGAGGGTTCGTCCAGCAGGAACAGGGTTTTCTGCTTGTAAATCTTCTGAAGGGCCTTCGCCAAATCCAGCCGGCTTCTCTCCCCGGCAGACAGCGTCTTAATCGGCTGTCCCAGTTCCAGACGCTCCAAGCCGATGTCAATCAACGACGTCAGGGGGAGCTGAACGCTGCGAATGTTTCGGAAGAATGAAAACGCGTCTCGAACCGTTAACCGAAGAATTTCTGCCGCGTTCAAACCGCGAAATCGGGGCTGTAAGTACTCGCTTTGGAAGCGTTCTCCCATGCACTCGCTGCAGACCATCTCAATTTCCGGCAGGTATTCCAGATCAATTGTCAACACGCCCTCGCCTTTACATTGAGGGCACCGCCCTTTCCCGCTCATGAGACTGAAATCGCCCGGTGTAAACCCTCGAGCTTGGGCTTCCGGCGTCGACGCCAATTCCGCTCTGACGGAATCCCAGATTCC
This sequence comes from Thermoguttaceae bacterium, assembly GCA_045586185.1. Taxonomy (GTDB): domain Bacteria; phylum Planctomycetota; class Planctomycetia; order Pirellulales; family Thermoguttaceae; genus RUG11551. Next base: position 16,136 of record JAZMZV010000224.1, read on the forward strand.
CAGATACGTCGCCACACAGCCCCGCGGCGGCTTGCGTTCCAGTTTCCGTTCGACGAGAATCACGTCCTCAAACGCGTCCAGACCGGTAACCGTTCGTTTCCCGTCAGATGGAACCGGATTTCCCGCCAGCTGAGCCAGCAGCAGCGTCTTTCCCGATCCGGCGGAACCTGTAATCGCTGTGATTTTACCGGGAAATATGGTTAATGAGTTAGTGAGGAGTGAGGAGTGAGAAGTTATTTCTGGGGAGCGGACATTGTCCGCGACTAAGGCGGGTAATACCCGCCCCCCGTAAACATACCCGCCCTCCGGAGGCGTTTCTCGCAACTCGCTACTCGCAACTCGCAACTTTACTACGCAATCCGCCGCCTGAATGAGCGACGCATCGTTGTCTGCAACCACGACCGTGTTCCCTCTGTCACGCAAACGAAGCAACGCAGAAAGCAACACAGGACGGTTCTCCGGCGGAACTCCGTCCATCGGTTCGTCGAAAACGTAGAGCATATTGACCAAATCGCCAGCAAACATCGACGCCATCGCAGCCCGGCGAATCTGCCCGCCCGACATCGTTTCCGCCTTGCGGGACAAAGACATATAGCCAAGACCAGCGTCTTGCAAGGCTTGAGCGATTTTTGAATTGCGTGTTGTGATTTGGTCCGCTGACAGCTCGTACCATTCCAGCAGATTCTTCCCGTCGAGCTGGTACGCCAGGATTTTGTCGCGTTCGGAAGGTTCCTCCGGCAGTTCCGAAAGGTAAAACCGTTCAACCGCGCTGTCGGAAAACTCCCGTCCGCATTGAGCGCACGTTCTCCCCTGCCCTGCAAATCGTTTGACTGTTCCTTCCGGCGTCTCGATAAACACAACCGCTTTCCCGCCGGATTCCGCAAACGCCAGCTCAAACGACTCCTTCGTTCGGCTGTCGCCCGGGCGAAACGCCAAACGGTCAGCAAGAACATAGATAGTTGACGATTCGCCGCCTCGCAACTCGCAACTCGCAACTCGCAACTCGTTTGCGTCGACCAGTTCCACCTTGGAATCGCGTTCAATAAGCCAGCGGGTAAACCCACGCTGAGCGTATTCCGATATCGCAGCCGATGGGACAAAGGCAATTTGAGCGCGACAGCCGCTGTATTGGTTCTCAAAGTATTCAGCCGCCGATGCAACGCCGCCGGGCGGAACTTCTATACCGCAATGAGGGCAAATCGGGACGGCATGGCGAGAAAACATTAACGCCAAAGCGTCGTCCATGCCGCAAAGCTGGGCGAGAGTTTGATTTAAGTCAACTTTTTCTGACGCTGTCGCCGCGGGCGGCAGATTTTCAATCGAATCCAAGTCCGGACGCTTCCAAAGGCTGAACTTGCCCCGCCGACGCGTTCCGACCGTTTCGATAAAACGCCGCTGACTCTCCGCAAAAAGGGTATTTATAACCAGCGTCGTCTTCCCCGACCCAGACGGACCGCAGACAACCGTCAGTCCCCCAATCGGGAAATCGACGTCAAAATTGTCCAAACAATTCTCCCGAATTCCGCGTAAACGTATAATAGAATCAAATTTTTTGCTGTTTTTCATCTTACTTTCTCCAATTTTTATTATATCGAATTTGCTTCCGCTTGCAATCCCCACGATTTTGATATAATATATAATTGAGTAGCGAGTGGTCAGTTTTAAGTTGTAAGGACGCAAAGCGCCTCAATAAATCATTTTTCTCATCACTAACCACGAATCACTTTCCACTAACCACTAACACATTACTATGGGCTATCAAGACCGAGACTACTACCGAGATTCCTACACACCGCAGCGGGAGCCGATGAAAATCGTATATAAGATTATTATCCTGAACGTCGTTTTATGGCTGGCAAACGCGTTTATTACGCCGCCGCAAGTTATGAAATACAGAGATCCTGATACGAATCGCATCTATCAAATCGAGAATTCCGGCGCGATCACAGAAACGCTCTCTCTGCACCATTCGGACGTTTATAAACCGTGGCTGTACTGGAAGTTTATTACATGCGGATTCGCTCATTCTTCCGAAAGCGCATGGCATTTAATCGGCAACATGCTCGGATTGTTCTTCCTGGGCAGATACGTTGAAGATCGATACGGTTCCAAACAGTTCCTGGGCTTTTACCTTGCCGCGATTGTCGTTGGAAACCTGTTTTGGATTTTCTGTTCCTGGATGAACGGGACGCTTTCGCCAGACTCGCCCTACTGTCTGCTGGGCGCGTCCGGAGGCGTAACCGCGACGGTAATCCTCTTTGCCATTACGTATCCGAAAGTTACGCTTGTACTGTTCCCCATCCCCATTCCGATGCCCGCCTGGGTTTTCGGTTTGCTTCTGGTCGGTTCCGACATGTTCGGAGCCATGCATGGAGAAGGTCTTATGGGGAACAACGTTGCATACACCGTTCACCTTGGATCAGCGGCGTTCGCGGCGGCGTACTACTTTTTAAACTGGAATTTTACCCGATTGGGCGCGTTTTTCCTGGGCGATTTCAAAACTGCCTTGCACTTCAAAGCCTCGCCCAGAGTTCGTTATCATGACGATGAACGATACGACGATGAATTCTCGTCTCGTTGGCGCAATCAACCCCCTGTTTCTTCCAGCAGCGACTCAAGCAACTACGCCCAGCGAGAAAAAGAAGCTCGTCTGGAAGCGGAACTGGCAGACGAAGCCGACCGAATTTTGAGGAAAATTTCTCAAACGGGAAGAGACAGTCTGACTCGCGCCGAAGAACGCACACTTCAGACCTACAGCGAACTTTTACAGAGAAAAAAGCGTTAAAACTCCTACATTCGTAGTAACTATCCCATAAAAAAACGAGTTTTTTTAGGAAATTCCTAAAAAATGGTTGACAGAATATAAAAAAGAGCTTAATATATTATTGGTAAAAAAGTATTTTGAAAAATTCTTGTAAAAGAGTTGCAAAAATATAAATTATCTATTATAATGTTAAGATAGATAGTTTTAACCATATTATACTCAAAGGAGTACATCCATGAAGCTTCGCAAGCAAGCAGTTACCATCGGATTCATTATATTTTTTGTTCTAACATCCATTGGCTTGGGTATTGGAATATATTTGATGTTTCAACAATGGGACGAAAATCAAGCCAAAGTTCCAGACGCCGTCAAAAAGCTTAAAGCTAAAGAAGCTGAAATCGACGTCGTTCAAAAAGATATTAACACGCTTAAAACGCTGGTTGGCTGTCCGGAATCCATGCGGCGCGATTATGTCTTCGACATTATCGATAAAGACATGGAAAAATACGCCGGTCCAACTTCCGGGCTGGAACTGGAAGAGGGAGACAAAGTCTACGCAAAAATTATCGAGAAGTTGTTCAGTAAAATCCAGGAACAGAAAGCTACTCTGGCGCAGCGACAGGCAGAACTGGAAAAGCTTAAAGTCGTTAACCTTTCTCGCGAACAATCTAACGACAAAGCCCTTTTATCGGTAATTGAATCGTCCAAAAAAGATCAGCAAACTCTGCTTGCCGCTATCAATAGCAGCTCCGATCAAAGAGCCAAAATCAATAAAGCCAAGGAAGAGATTTACGCTGAGCTGGACAAGATGTTCAAAGACAACGAAGATCAATTCGTTGAAGCTAACAATAAAATCGCCAAAGCTAACGAAAGCATTAAAGAACTCAACGTTATTCGCGAAGATTTACAAAGAGTCGCCAAGGCGAAAAAGAACAAGTCCGTCAATCGGCCAGACGGTCTGATTTTATCGTATAACCCAATGACAAAAGTTGCCGTCATCAACCTTGGTTCTGGCAACAACCTTCGAAATCAGCAAACATTCGACGTTTATCCGGCTAACGCCACTACCAGCACAACCAAGCCTAAAGGATCGCTGCAGGTTTTCCAGGTCAACTTCAATCAGGCGCTTTGTTATGCAGACGAGTTTTCCACAAGCGACCCGATTACCATGGGAGACAAAATCTTCACTAAAGGCTGGACGCCTGGAGATCACGTTCGATACGCTTTGTGCGGAACGCTTGACTTAACCGGAGACGGCAAAAACGACGTTGACCGCGTTTTGACGTACATCCAGCAGCACGGAGACGTTTGCGACGCCTACCTCGACGGAACGACCATGCACGGAAAAATCGTTGCGGAAACCCAGTTTTACGTCGTTGGAACCGCCCCAGACGCAGAAAAATATCCCAAAGAAGCCGCGGCTTTCAAGGAATTCGTATCTCAAGCCAAACGTTACAGCATTCCCGCCATTACTTTGCAGGATTTAATGAGTCGTCTGGAAACAAAAGAACTTTCAAGAGTCAAGCCGGGAGAACCCCAAAATTCCCAGCCCTCATACGGCGTTACACGCACCAAAGACAACACCTTCCGAAGTCGAACGGGAAACCGGGTCATGCCTCGTTAGGAGATTTAATTAACAACTTTACATAAAAATCACTTTCCATTATATGGTTTTGAGGAGAAATCCAAATGTTTAAAGCTACTTTCTGGTGGAATTTCGCGTTAATCGTATTTTTTCTCATTACGGTTTCGCTAGGCGTTACGCTTTACGTGTTCTATCAAAAGAACGCGGAAACGTTAATGCTTCTGCAAGAGCTGTCAGACGAACTGGCTGTCAAAAATGGAGAGCTGATGGTAAGTCAGAACGAACTGGAAGAATTCAAGAAAAAGATTGACGGGGAAGAAACCACAAAGGACGTTCAGCAGCTGGTTGACGATCATGCCGACGTCATGAAAAAATACGCTGAGAACTTTTCAAAAAGCAATCAGTCCTATTCCAGCATCCTGGCGTACCTGTATAATCAAATGCAGGTTCAAAACTTTACGCTGGATGCAAATCAGCAAGATTTTCTTGACTTGTCAACGTTTAATGAAAACAGAACAAAATACAACTCTGTCGCCCTTGATTCGGTAAAAAAGCACGCTGCAATTTTTGCAGAAGATAAAAACATTTATGCCAAAGCGCTGGCGGAAATTGAAGCCGATCTCAATAAACAAAAGGCTGATTTAGACAGACTCGCCAAAGCAGCTGAAACGTCCAACGAAACAACAATTAAAAAGATCAATACAGATCTGGCTAAAACAAACGAAGATATCAAAGTTCAGATGGCCAGCAACATTAAAGCGCGTCAGCAGCTGGCAAAGAATTACACCAGAGTTGCGGAAAAGCCAAATGGACAAATCCAGTTTATTTCCGCCGCTCAAGGCAAGGCCACTATTGACCTGGGCAGCGCAGACCACATTCCTCTGAGCGCTTCATTTTCCGTCTACTCCCGTACGGAAACCGACATGAAAAACGGAAAGAAAAAAGGAAGCATTCAGGTTGCTCAGGTTACAGGCTTGCACACCTCGGAATGTATTGTAACGTCTGACAATCCTTCAGATCCAATCGTTCCTGGCGACAAGATTTACTCGCCTGTTTTTGGCGATCGTCATTTTGCTATTGCCGGTTTTATCGATATGGACAACAACGGCATTAACGACGTCGAACAACTCGTCAAAATATTGGAAGCCAACGGCGGCGTTGTCGACGGCTACCAAAATGAAGATAAACAGGTTCGACGTTTGGAAGAAACGACAGACTTCCTGATTATCGGCAAAAGACCTGACGAAAGCGCTCGTGAAGAAGAACGCATGACGTTTACCAACTTCACAAAGGCGGCTTACGAATTTAACACGCCGCAAATCAGCCTGGAAAAGCTTCTGCAGGAAATGGGAATCAGCTCAACCAAATCGTCTGTTGTTCAGGGCGGGGTTGACACACGTCCAATTCCGTACACCAAAAACAACTACTCCGGCGGCGACGTGAGCGGTTTGTACAAGGAAGACAGAGGCAATACCAATAATAATAACGACTAGTTTTCCAAAATGCATCGTCCCCCGAAACGGCAGCATTCAAGCCCTTCGGATAACATAGCAGAAATTAAAAGTATTTCAGATAAATAACCAGGTTCGTCAATTATCCTTTGACGTTTTCCTACTACCCTTTGGAGTATTTACACATGCTTACTAATCGAATTAACTCAATTGCGATTTTCGCCGCGATGGCGTTCGCATTATTCGCGTCAGCGGCTCTGGCACAAGACCTTATTCTTGCCAGTCCGACTTCGTCGTCTGCAGAATTGTACACGTATAAAGACGCTGCATCCGGAGAACAGTACTTTGCTTTGAGCGTTTCTCCTTCGCCTGCCGAAACGCCCGTTGTTGGCCGCAATATCGTGATTGTCGCAGACACCTCTGCCTCAATTGCTGCCAACTATCGTCAGCAACAGCTGGAAACAATCAGTTCGTTTGTCGGCAGCCTCAATCCTGAAACCGATAAGGTTTGCCTTGTCGCCAGCGACGTTGATTCAACAGCGTTAACTGCTGACTTTGTCGCGCCGGACAGCGAAGAATTCAACAAAGCTTACAAGGCGTTGGAAGAACGCGTTCCGCTGGGAGCCATGAACATCGAATCCGCCATGAAATCGGCTGGCAACCAACCGTTCCCCGCCGGAAATAATTCGATTATGTTTATCGGTTCCGGAACCAGCCGAGCCAAGACGCTTACTCCAGCTCAGTTTGATGGAGTTTGCAAAGAACTGGCAGCCAAAAAGCTTCCGGTCAACAGCGTTCAGATTGGCCCCAATCCAGACGCTCGCGTTCTTGCCTGCCTGGCAGCGAAAACGGGCGGAATGGCAATCGTTCCTTCAGAAGAATCCAATAACGACGTTGTTGCCGCCATGGACAGCGCAACTGCCGCCAACGTCATTTGGCCGGATCAGGCGTCAGTCAAATGGCCGGATTCGTTCAAACCGGCGACGGATTTCCCGCCGCTTCGCACCGACCGCGATTCAATGATTGTTGGAACGTACACCGGAGACGGCGCGCTCGATTTAACCGCCAATACATCAGACGGCGCTCAGTCCTGGTCTGCTCAACCTGCAAACACCGCTGAAAAATACGACTATATTAAAGAACTCGTTTCAATGGCAAACGGATCCAGCGGTCTGGTTCCTTTGGTTTCCAAAGACGACATGTACAAAGCGGAAAACGCCATGATTGACCGCGTTAACGAATTGACTCGTTTGGCAAACTCTGCCATCAGCGCCGGCGATATGCAGGACGCTCAGAACCTGGTCAACGAGTTAAAAGCTCTGGATTCCAAAAACGTCGACATTGACAATCTGGAAAAGCTTATTGCTGAAAAAGGAAACGGTCAAGCAATCGCTCTGGACGACGGTCCGACAGATTTCGATCTTATCGACAGCTCTGGTTTGCTGGACACGTTAGACTCCTCAATGGGAGCGATTACCCAACAGCAGGTTGGAGAAGTTACTCGAACCATCAATGACGCCCGCGCGACTTTGAGAATCGACCCGGAAGGAGCCATCCAGAATTTGAAAAACATGCGCGAAGCCGTTCGCCGCAACGCCGATATTAAAGCGGCTGACCGCGACGCTTTGGTTCGCAACCTGGAAGCCGCCATTCGAGAAGCTCAGCAGTACGGCGATCAAATGGCGCAGCGCAACGCTGAAGCCGCCAGAAGAATGGCTGAAGCCCAGGACAGAAAGATTCTTGCTGAACAGATGATGACCCAAATGGAAAAGATGAACCAGATGGGCAAACGATTCGAATCCACCTGCAAGGAAAAGAAGTACGAACAGGCTCAGGACCTCATGGTTGACATGTCTAATGAAATGACAGATACAGACAGCCGCATGCCAACTGCCATTGCAGGAATTCAGTGGACTCGAAATCTGGACAACTACATTAAACAGACTCAGCTTCGTTCGCTCAAACAGCGTAAAACCTGTGACGCGCTTTATCAAAGCGACAAGTCCGCTACGCCGTTCCCGGACGAACCGCCGATTACCTATCCGGATTCGACCGTTTGGGCGCGTCTGACGGCAAGCCGTCGAGCGAAGTACAGTTCCATGGACTTGGCTCAGTCTGGCGAAAAAGAAAAGCAGATTATGAAGGCTCTTAAAGAACCGACCCAAATCGAATTGACGGAAAGTCCTCTGAAAGACGCCATTCAGGAAATTCACGATCAGCACCACATCAACGTTCAGATTGACGAAGCGGCTTTCAAAGATGAAATGATCAGCCCGGAAGAAGTTACCCTCTCCGTTGATGGAAACGGCATGTCGCTCAAAGCCGCGCTGAAAATCGCGTTGAGCGCTCAGAACCTGTCCTACGTTATCGAAAATGAATGCCTTTACATTACAACCTTAACCAAGGCCAAAGAGAAGTGCATTACCAAAGTTTACCCGGTTGCCGACCTCGTCATGCCTCCGAAAATGCCTGATATGAGCAACGTCTTTACCAGCATGGGCAACAACACCACCAGCATGAGCAACTCCGGTTCCTCCGGAAGCAACAACAACTTCGGCGGCGGACAGTTCAACATTCCGGCTGAAAGACTGCGCTTGAACGCCGCTCAGCAGGCGATTCAAAACGAGAACTTCCAGGCGTTCAACATGAAAGACGATTTATCCAAACCGGCTGACGTCAAACTGGAACTCACTCCTGACGGATCCGTAATCGTCGTACCGGCAAACGCCGATAAAAAGGAATTCTGGAAGGAATATTTCCAGCGTGAAGACGTCAATGACAGTCTGGTTCGTCGAACCATGCTTCATTACAAGCATACCAATCAGTACAACGACATCATCGTCGCTCTTCAAGCCGCCATGCTGTCCGGCAAGGCTCAGCCATGGATGTACGAAGCGTTGGCTCTGGCGCAGCTTTGCGCTGGACGTCCGCAGTCTGAATACGAACGTACGCTCATGTCAGCTGTCGAATTCAGCGACGACGCTCAAACGATGATTTTAATCGCTCTGTACATGCAAAGAATCGGTCTGCACGATCGCGCTCTGCAAGTTCTTCACGAAATTGCAAAGAACAATCCTGAAATGGCGGAACCCTACGAAAAAGCTCTGCCAATCGCTTCTATTACCAACAATCGCGAAGCGAAAAAATGGGCGTCCTTGGGAATTCTTTCCCTGGCGTGGCAGGAAGACAAACAGTACTTGTATGACAAAGCCAACGACGTCGCCAACAGCGTTGTTGCAGACCTGATGGCTGAAAACAAGAAACAGGAAGCCAAAGAATTCCAGGAAGAAATCAACAACGCCAAACAGCGCGATTGCATCATTCGCGTTTCCTGGACTGGTCAGGCGGACATTGACATTGCCGTCGAAGAACCCGGCGGAACGGTTTGCTCAATGAGAAATATTCAAACCCCCGCGGGCGGATTCTTCATGGGAGACGCTCACGCTGGTCAGCTTGGCAAAAACAACAAAGCCATGTCTGAAACGTACGTCTGCCCGAAGGGATTCAACGGCGATTATCGCTTGGCAATCAAAAAGCTTTGGGGCGAAGTCATCGGCGGCAAAGTCAAAGTTGAACTGTTCACTCACGTCAATGCGGACGACCTGAACTCCCTCAAGGGCAAAAAGCCGATGGTTGGGTACATTCAGCTCAAAGACGATGCCGCTGGCATGATGTTCACGCTGCACGACGGACGCCGTACAGAAGCCTCTCAGCAGGTTATTGCCAACGCAATCAACAACCAGGTCAACAGAGCGATTCTGGCTCAGCAGCTGGCGCAGGCTTTCGACCCCAACGCAATGGCCAAGCTTGACGGTTTTGTCAATGCTGACCAGGCGGCTGAAGAAGGACGTTATTACAGTCCTTACTATCGTCAGGGCGCCGTTGGCTATCAGCCGCAGATTATCACCCTGCCAACAGGCACCAACCTTATGGCTCAGGCGGTTGTTTCCGCTGACCGACGTTACGTCCGAATTACCAGCGTTCCGATGTTCTCCTACATCGCCAACGTTCGTATTTTCAACTACGTTACTGGCGAAGAATCTCAAGGAAACGTCCCGTCAGGTTCCGGAACCAGTTACTAATTTATCCTGTTGACTATACAATGTCAACACTTGTCGTTAGCTGTTAGTCGCTGGAATTTAGATACGTTATTCGTTTTGAAAAACCAGCTGCTAACAGCTAATCCTTTTTCATTTTACCCCCTTTTTAAATTATGTTTCACAACGAAAGAGAAGAGACTTTAACTCATTCCGAATTAACCGCGCTGCAAGACGAAAGACTAAAGAAAGTCGTCAGATGGATTTATACACACAACGACGTTTTCAAGCAGCGTCTTGACGAAGCCAACGTCAACCCGGATACGTTCCGCGGTCTGGACGATCTTACCGCCCTGCCGACGATGAACAAAAAGGAATTCAGAGAATACTTCCCGCTGGGAATGTGCTGCGTTCCGAAAGATCAGATTCGAGAGATGCACCAGTCGTCCGGGACGTCCGGCACGCCGGTTGTCATGCCGTACACCAACAACGACATTCATCAGTGGGGAGAATGCATGGCGCGCTGTTACAAAATGGCTGGAGCTCAGCCTGGCGACGTCTGCCAGATCACCCCAACTTTTGGTCTCTTTAACGGCGGTTTCGGCATGTATCACGGCGCGCGTCAGGCGGAACTGTTTATCGTTCCCGCCAGCTCCGGAAACACCGAACGTCAGATTCGTCTCGCCAAGGCTTTCAACACCAAAATTCTGACGGCGGTCGTTTCCTACGGACCTCGAATTCTGGAAGTTCTGGCTCAGATGAACGAAACGCTGCCGGATCTGAAAATCGGCATCTTCGGCGCGGAAATGTTCTCAACGAACATGAAAAAGACCATCTCCGAGGGCTTCGGAATCGACGCGTTCGACATCTACGGCATGACGGAAACCGGCGGCGTCGGCACGCTGGGACAGGACTGCCCGGATCACTCTGGAATTCACGTTTGGGAAGACCATTACATTGTGGAAATTCTCAAGCCGGGAACAAACGAAACGTGCGCTGACGGCGAACAGGGCGAAGTCGTTGTTACATCTTTGACCAGAGAAGCCCTGCCGGTCATTCGATTCCGCACCGGCGACCTGTCACGCGTTTTGAGCAGAGAAAAATGCGTCTGCGGTCGTTCTCATATCCGTATTGCGCCGATTACCGGTCGTCTGGACGACATGCTCATCGTTAAGGGCGTCAACTTCTTCCCGTCTCAGGTGGAACAAGCCCTGCTGGAAATCCCGGGCGTTCACCCGCAGTATCAGATTATTATCGAGAACAACCATGGCGTCAAAGACGTTCACATCAACGTCGAGGCGGAAGAAGGCGTTACCGGTTACATGGTCGAAAAGAAACTCAAGGAAACGCTGGGATTCTCGCCCAAAGGCGACGTCTTCAAGCCCGGAGAACTCCCGCGTCAAGCTGGCAAAGCCCAACGCGTCTTCTTTGAAGATAAAAACTAATTCTGTAATAACAGAATCAATTTCATTACCGCCTGCGGTCTGAAAGCTCATTTTTAGACCGCAGGTTTTCTTTTTTACTCAGAATTTTATTTGCCCAGAAAAACAAACAGAACCGCGCCGACCATGCAGACGCACGCGCCGACGTAGTTCCATCCCAAAGATTTATTGAAAACCATCACGTAAAACGGCGCAAAGACCGTCAAAGTAATAATTTCCTGCATGATTTTCAGCTGCGGCAAGGTAATCCCGTTGGCGTCTCCGATTCTGTTTGCCGGAACCTGAACCATGTACTCAAACAGGGCAATTCCCCACGAAACCAGAATCGCAATAATAAGCGGCGAGTTTTTCAGGTATTTCAGGTGTCCGTACCACGCCCAGGTCATAAACAGGTTGGATATAATTAACAGTATTATTGTGGTAATCAGAGATTTCATGGGTAATTAGGGATTAGGGAATAGGGAATGGGGAATAGGGAGATTAAGCTTTTAGCTTCTAGCTTGTTTATTTTAGTTTCAGGCTTTAAATAATAACGCTGAGAACTACAAATGTACAAGCTAATGGCTAGTAGCTAATAGCTAGCAGCTTACAAACTACTCCCCAGATACATCCAAATTTCTTGCCAAAAAATTTGCATATCTCCCCTTGTCAAAGCGTTCTTATAACGCTACAATATCCTATATCGGAAATCAAAGAAAAAATGATAAGCTTTCGCCGAATTCTCCTGACGACGTTGTTTTTGTTTGCAGTCAGTCCGCTGTTTGGGCAGATGTGCAAGGTGGAATTGTCGTCCCCAACGAAAAGTTTGGGCGTTCAAGGCAAGCAGACCGTTTTTGTAGAAGCGGCGTTCTCGGAAACGTATCAAAAGAAAAAAACGGTAATTGAACCCGTACAGCGTCAACCGCTCAACGTCAGTTTTGTTCTGGACAACTCAGGTTCAATGTCAGGTCAGCCGTTGGAAGACGCGAAAAAGGCGATGCTGACAATTCTCAATAACCTGTATCCCGGCGACGTCGTTTCGATAACCGTTTTCAGCGATCAGGCGAGAACCGTTTTGCCGTTCGCTCAAATCGGCGGCGCAAATTCGGGTATTCTTCAAAAAGGAATCAACAGCATTATTCCTGAAGGCGGAACCTGTTTATTCTCTGGCGTCAAAGCGGGAGGAACCGCCCTGTTGGCAAACGCCGGGACGAACTACGAAAACTGTCTGATTGTCATCAGCGACGGGGAATCGGAAGAAACGCCTGAATTCATGAACAACATCGGGAAAAAGCTGCATGAGGCGGACGTTCGGGTCATTTGCATCGGCTTGGACTACGACAACCCTCTGCTGGAATCGCTGGCTAAAGGCGCTCAAGGACAGTACCACCATATCGGACAGGCGAACGAACTGGCGATGATTCTCATGACGGCGCTGGAAAAGTCCAACGTCGCCGCCTCCGCCGCGTTCGACAACAAATTCATCCTTACGCTTCCTCCCAACGTAACGCTGGTTAAATCCACCGCCAGAGTTCTCGGTTCAAAAACGCTCCGGGACAAATCAACCGTTTACTATTTTTATCGTTTCTGCTTGCCCGAAAAGAGCGTCTATTCAGAGCTGTTTGAACTGGAAGTTTCCCGACAGCTCAAGCCCGGCGTTCCGATTGCTCAAATTCAGGTTTCGTACATCGACGCGGTCGAAGTCGACATGAAAAAGAAAGAAGCTCGAGAAAAAGAGGAAAAAGAGAACGGCGCCGCAGTAGAAGAAATCAACGACGCAGCAAACAAAGACAGCGCTGACCCCGACGTCGGCGCCATGGCGGACGACATCCTCCAAAAGCTGGAAATCAAACCGCAGCCGGACAATAACGCTGCGGCGGATAACGAAGACGATTCAGAGGAAGACGATTTGGAAGAGGAGGAGGACGACAACGATTTCCTTCTGGACATGACCCGCATGACTCGCAGTACAGACTCTGCCAGCCTTGTCATTCCGTTTACGAAAGATAAAGTTTCGATTATCAATCCTGATTTCTATAACGAATGTCGGCTTCGCTGCGAGGTGGCGGCGTACGACTATTTATACGTCAACGCCTGCCAGGGGTTAACGACCGTTATTAACGAACGGCTCAAACAGCACACAGCTAATCTCAACCGTCAGCTTCTTCAGCCTGTCGTGCCGGAATCGGAATCGCTTCTTCGACAATTCAAGCAGAATACCGAAGACCTCGTCCCGCTGATTAAAACCATTCCCGCCAAAGCGGTTGGAAAAGCTGCTGGAAAGAAACCTCCTCGCCGCCCGGCGGTAAAAAAACAGCCGGAAACCAGCTTGAAAGACACGCCGTTTATCGAAAAGCTCAACGTCTTCCGCGCCGATTTTCTGGAACAATGGCGCGAAATGAGAGAAACGCGAACTGGAAAACAGGCGGCAAAATCGGAGTGATTTTACGGTCTGTCTCCTATCTCAAATCAACGACGCAATTTGTTCGTTCGACGGCGGATGCCGTCCAGAATCGCCTGGTAGATTGGCGACGGTTCCGTCTGATTGAGTTCTTCTGCCAACTGTTGAGCGCACGGTTCAACGGTATCAAGCGCCTCGTCCAGACAATTCATCACAAGCTCCTGACGTCCTTTTCCCAGTCGTTCTCCAAACCGGGTAAACTTTCCGCGAGTAATTCTGGCAAAGGAATAATCCTCGCCAATTTTCATCGCCATCTTTTTAGACAGCGACAGATAAACGGCTGTCGAAATCAAATCGTACGCTGGCGCCAACTGCGCGCCGTCGTCACGATACAAAATCGAATAGTTTTTAGCGTGAGCGTCGCCGTTTCCAATTATAAAATTGAATACCGCCAAACGAATAAACGCAATAAAATCCGACGAACGAAGACGCATTTCGAGAATCTTGTTGGCGCATTCCACCAGACCGGGGCCGCCCTCGTTTTCGTATTTCTTTTCCGGCGCGGTTCCTATCGCCTGACAAAAATCCTCTTGATGAATTCTCGTCCAAGCCCCGTCGCGAATCTCTCGGTCATATCGGGTTGTTACATAATACGGAACGGAATCAAAGCGAAGAATCTCGCACTCTGCCGCCGGCAAGCCGCATTTCTTCGCCAGTTTCATACAGAAAAATTCATTGAAAACGCTGTAGGGATACGCTGGGATTCCGGGTTTAATAATATGCGTCGACGGCGTCCCGTGCAGCGGGAGAGAAACGCGGCCGTCAAAAACGCATGCGATAAGTTTGTTCTGCGCTCCGGCGCCGGAAAGACGAAAATCTGTATCCTCCTCACTCACGTTGAGCGGCTGGACGTCCAAACGCCGCAAAATTCGGCTGGTCTGTTTTTCTGTCAACGGCAGATATTCCGGTTTGGATCGGGTTTCCAAATCTCGACCGGGTCGATAAAGAGCAATCGCCCCGGCGCAGTCTTCGCCCAACTCGCGAAGCAATCCGAACGTATTTTCCGGAGAGAGTTTCAGAATCTGAGCCAACGTCTGACGAATTCGTTCGTCCGGCAGCAGATTTGAGAAAAACGCCTCTGTTTTTGAACCGGAATATACGGCGTTTGACAACGGAAAGACGTTTGACAGCGCTCTGGCGTTCCGGGTTTGCAAGTATTCCGGCAAATAGGAAAAGGTCAGTCCCGAATCGGCTTGAGCGAGAACTCCAGCTGGAATTCCGTTCAAATAGACGTTCAACGTTTCCATCATTCACCTCGCTCCCATGGGCTGTAAATATGAACGTCCATGCCTAACGCCTGAACGACAGCCAACAGTTTTCCGATCTGGCAGGTTGCCTTGCCGTTTTCCAGATCGCTGATAAACCGCGTTCCGGTTTGCGACAGCATCGCCAGTTCACGCTGGGTTACGCCCTGCTCTTTTCGAGTCTGGCAAACCAGCTGACCGATTTCCTCTACAGTAAGCAACGCTTTTTTCGTCATGGCTGAATAAACAACATCAGGGACTATTCTCACAAACAAAAATTCCCGAACGGTAATATTTTAACAAAATTCTTGAATTTGTCAAGAGGATATTACCGAACGGGAATATTGAATATTTCAATGCTTCCGGAGGGCGGGTATTACCCGCCATTTTATCGCGGACATGTCTGCTCCCCTGAATGTCCGCTCCCCAGATACTACAGCGCTTTTGTCAGGATTTCCAGCAGCATGGTTTCCGTTACAGGCGGCTGGCAGTTCAAAACGCCGTCGGCGCAGAAGCTGACCTTTTTAACCCCCTTGACGATTTCCGGCAAGTCGGATTCTGTAACGCCTTTTTCGGACAGCCGCGTCGGCATGCCGGACTCGCCGATAAATCGTTTGAACGCGGCGATGCCTTCGTCAATCACTTCTGTAACAGTTCTGCCTGACGGCGAAATTCCCATGACGTTTACCGCAAACTGGAAATAACGATCCGGCTTGAACTGTTTCATGTAGTCCATCCAGCTTGGCATGACCAGCCCGAGGGACGAGCCGTGGTTGATTTGATGTCGCGACGTGAGCACGTGCCCCACCTGATGCATGGGCGTCCAGGCGTCTCCCGGCGACGCCCAGCCGTTAAGGGCGCACGTCGCGCACCACATCAGTTCGCAGCGAGCGTCAGCATCGGTCGGGTTTGCCAGCGCCTTGGGCAGGTTGACGACGATCGTTCTCATCACGCCTTCCTGCCATGCGTGAAGCAGATCGGATTTTGGCTGACCGTTAATATAGATTTCCAGCACGTGAGAAATCGTATCGACCGCGCCGCACGCTGTTTGGAACGGGGGCAGAGAGTACGTCAGTTCCGGGTCGAGAATCGCCAGTTTCGGGAACAGCAGCGGACTCCAAATATAGGACTTTTCTCCCAGGGCGCGGTTGCTGACAACGGAACAGTTGTTCATCTCGCTGCCCGTCGCCGGCAAGGTGGGAATCATCACCGTCGGGAGAGTTGACGTCGGAGGAATCGCCTGAATGTTGTCGTGCCGGCTGTAGACCATGTTCCACAACTCGCCGCCGTTGTAGTCGACGCCCGCAGCAATCGCCTTGGCGGTGTCCATCGCGCTTCCCCCGCCAACGCCGACGACGACGTCTGCGCCGAAATTCTTCGCCAATTCAACCCCCTGAGCGACCATGGCAATGTCCGGGTTGGGCATAACCTCGCAGAAACGCTGTTCTTCCACGCCTGCCGCCTTGAGCAGTTCCGACAGCTTATCCAGCGTCGCCGCGCAGCCTTTATCGGAATAGGAAACGACCAGCGCCTTTTTCCCGTACTGAGCAATCTTTTGCCCGGCTTGAGAAAAAACGCCAATGCCAAACAGAGCCGTTACGGGATTGCTGTATTCAAACGAATTCATTTAATTTTCTCCTATAATGCGTTACGAAACTAAAAGCGTTCCAGATTATAATCTCAACCAATATCCAGCCGCATTTCTTCAGCAAAAAACATATTGAGAACGTGCTTGTCAAAGTCAGTAATGACTTCAGTATTAGGTCTGGACGGAGCTTGAATTCTCTGGTCGAAAACGGTCATGCCTGTTGTCAATTCGCCAGCAGTTTCGACGTCAACAAACAACTTTTGCCTGGTAAACAAATCCGGATGCAAAATTGAGATAAGCGCAACGGAGCTGTTGACAAATATTTTCTCCCGTCCCAGCCACTGACGATAATTCCGAAACAGAGCAAATAGTAACTTTTTGAGTCTTGAACCGGACTCCGTTGCAACAATCTGATTAATAACGTCCAAACCGACGGAAAAACGGGAAGCGACGTCAATCGGAACGAGCGTTTTTGTCAACTTGGACTGAAAGACTTCTTGCGCCGCTCGAGGATCGCAATACATGTTGAATTCCGCACATGGCGTAATGTTGCCTCGAGCTGACAAAGAGCCGCCGCAAACAACCAGATGCCCAATCAATGAAGCGATGTCGGGATCAAGCGTAAGTGCGCGAGCAATGTTCGTTAACGGTCCCAAGGTGAGAATTGTTACCTCATTGGGATAGGATTTCACAACGTCGACAATAATTTTAGCTGCGCTTGGACGCTGAAGCAGTTCTACGACTGGGATGTCTACGTCGCCCAATCCGTCTTTACCGTTTAGCAAAGAACCGTCTACTGACAAACCGTCGAGCGGTTCCTCTCCGACGCCCAAACGAGGTCGAGGACTTGGATCAATCAGATTCAGAACTGTACAGAGATTTTGTCCGGCGCGGGCTGCGTCGACGTTTCCACCGGAAGAGGTTACCGCCAAAACTTCCAAATTGGGATTCCGCAAAGCTGCCCAAAGAGCCAGCGTTTGCTCAATTCCTGGCGACAAGTCAATTAATATTTTACGTATCATAAAGGCTCAATTAAAGTATTAAAAGCTTATGTTCCAAGCGCTTTTTTAATAATATATCCGATTCAATAACAGAAATCAAGGATTTTTTAAAAATTTTTTAAAAATTTGGAAAAAAAACGCCTCCTGCTCTGTCCAAAAGAAAGATGATTGTGTATAATATGCTATGGGCAAAAAGAGCTTTTGATTACAGAAACATCTGTTAATAAAAACAGGTTATATTGTACTTTCTGACAATCATTTGCAAACTCCTATTACTGATTTTAATTATACAGTTACGACAATGTCAAATAAACGATTTGAAATCCGCACCGGCTATACGCTTATCGAAATTTTGCTGGCAGTAACGCTTGGTCTTATTTTAATGCTTGGCGTTGTACAAATGTTTGCCATGGTTGCCAACTTTGTAACTGGTTCTCAGTCGCTGATGGAACTGGATCAAAAAGTGCGTTCCGCTCAGATTATGCTGCAAAACGACCTGTCTCGATACACCGCCAGAATGACGGCGCCATCTGATCTCAGTTCGGGAGCGGGATACTTCAGAATTGACGAAAACAGCTCGACTGTTGCTACAACCAGTCAAGATGCTCGTTTATCAGATTTCTACAGCAATCTTTCCGGCATTCTCGGCGATAACGACGACGTTTTAACGTTTACCATTCACGATTTGGATTCGCCCTTTATCGGACGTAATGGAACCTCTGTAGTTCATTCTCCAGACGCGGAAGTCAAATGGTTTGTTTATAAAACGCAAGACCCAAGCAATGCAACCTCTAACATATTAAAACTTTACCGGAGCATTAACGTGCTTAACCCAACAGGAGCGCCCTCTAACGCCGTAACAGGCAACATCAAGAACGCTTCCTTGTCCGATTTGGCTTTTACTCCCGGAGCCGGCGGAAGCGGACGAGGTCGAGGAGGCGCCGCCAACGAAACCAATTATCGCGTTTCCACTGACGTTGCCAGCAACGCCAACGCAGAACTCGTTTTAGACAACATCATTATTTTTGACGTCAAAGTTTGGGATCCGGAAAAGAAAGAATACGTTGACTTAGGCAAAGGAACAACCTTTAGCTCTGCACGAGGGAGTACGTTCGATACCGGAAGTCAATTTAAAGTCAGCGCAAGCAATTTTACTAACATTACCGAAACAGGAGCAGATACTAACAAAGCTGTCAACGCTCCCAATCCTTCCAATTTCAGTCTTCCTAATACAAAAATGGCGGGAATATCCCTTCAGGGAATTCAGATTCACGTTCGCACGTTTGACCCAACGTCAGGAATTATCCGAGACTTTACCGTTGAGCAGGAGTTTGTAACGCATTAAAAAACGATGTCGAAAAAGCCGTTTCGTCTTGAATCCGTTCTGAAATTGCGTCAGATGGAGTTGGATAACTGCCGGTTGGAATTGGCTAACCGGCAGCGGCGTTTAGACGAAGTTCAAACTCAGCTTAACGACAAAGAATCTGAATTGACTGTTCAAAACGGGGTTTTATCTGACCTGTTTTCCGGCGGATCGTTTTCTCCTGACGAGCTGATAAATCAGCAGCGATTCTGCGATCAGATTCTCAGAACGATAGCAGCGCTAAAGGAAAAATATGTTCAATTGTCAAACGATGTCGCCGCCCAGCAGGACGTCGTTACAGAAGCCTATAAAGAAGTTAAAAAGCTGGAAAAGCTAAAAGAGAAAGAAAACGAAGAAAAGTAGTAAGTAGTTAGTGGTTAGTGGTTAGTGAGAAGTACGCAAGCGC
>JAZMZV010000225.1:0-77655 GCA_045586185.1 Thermoguttaceae bacterium
CCGTTGTACCGTCGCCGTCGGCTGTCAGTTCGTTTAACGACCCCAGTTCAGAATTCGTCAAAACGAGCGTTCCGCCGCCTGTAACCGTCAAAGCGGGTTGTTGAGCGCTTCTCTTGGGGACAATGTTAATTGCTTCCCTTTGAGTGAACGTAGCGCCTGAGTTAATGCCGATTGTCGCGTCATTAGTTAACGTAATTGGAACGCTGGAATCCAGACTCTTGACAAACAGCATTGCGCCGGAGCCGTCTCCAACGCCTGCGATGTTAAGACTGCTCAGCTCACGAATGCCAGCGTAAGTGGCGTTGGAATACGTCGAATTGAGCAGCAACTGTCCTGTTCCAGAGATCGAAACGTTCCCAGAAGGCGAGCTGTCTGAACCGTATATAGCGTTGGTAATTTCAACGACGCCGCCGGTAATATTGAGTTGAGCAGAATCGCCAGCGTTGGCGCGCCCGAGTTTAATGTTCTTCGCTTTAACCTTGCCGCCAGAAACCTCAATCGTTCCGGTAGAATCGGTTCCTGTTGCAATGGTCAAAGTATTTGTCGTTGTAAAGACGCCGTTGGAGATTTCAATCGTTCCATTAGAAGATTTGCCAGTAGCAACGTCAATCGTATTGGTCGTTGAAAAGGTTCCACCGGAAATTTTAAGCGTTCCCACAGAGCTTTCCCCGGTTGCCAGAGACACAGTTCCGTCGGTTGTGAAGCTGCCATTCGTCATGGTAAACTTGGCTGCTGATTTTTTGGCAGTTGCAATGTAAGTAGGTCTGCTATTATTGATTTGAATTTTACCGCCATTTAATTCCAACTCGCCAACAACGCTTTCTGTACCATCTTGACCAACATGCAAACCGCCGCTGTCGCCGCCGATCTGGACGTTCCCGCTATTGATAATGACCTTTGCAGAGGGCTTGGTATTATCAGAAGAAGCGACATTGCCGATTGTAAGCCGACGGGTAACATTGAGCGTTCCGCCGTTGACTTCCAAATACGCTGGATCTGATTCCGTACCAGCAATGACAAGGGTCTTGCCGCTTGCGGTTTGGAAAGTTCCTCCGTTGACAATGAGCGTTCCGTTCATTGAAATATCGCCGCTTCCGTATGTTGTAGTTCCGCCGTCATTAACCAATATATGTCCTGACGGAACAGGCGCGTTGATTGAAAATGTATTGGCGCCGTCTACAAGAACAAGGTCTCCGGCAAAGTCCTTGAACTTGTTCGTTCCGCCGAAAACATATCCGGTATTGTTAGACGTATCGCCTGACCAGCTGCTGTCGCTGCTCATATTGCCCTCTGTTCCAGCGTTCCAGATTTTAACGCCTGTCGGTTCAGAACCTTTTTGAGCAATCACTGCCGAGGATCCGCTTAAATCTATAACAGCCGTTGTCCAGCCCTCTGGAACGGTTGTCCAATTCTTGATACTGTTAGCAGTATCGGCGTCTGCAAAGCGACCGATCAGAACCTGGTCAGATTCGGAATAATAATCGCCAGGAGTAACGATAACGGAGCCGCTTGTAGCGGTAAAAGCGCCCGCCGAATTGATAAAGCCGTTAGACCCTAAATTGATAGTCGTTCCAGCAAGAGTCGTAGCGCCTTGGTTGACATACGATCCAACGTTAAGCGTTCCTCCATTAAGAGCGGCGCTCATTCCAGACTTGACTACAAAATCGCCTGCTGTTACAACGCCGCCAGAAATGGCTGCGCTTCCGGTTCCGTCATAGCCAACGCTGATTTCATTAAAAACGTTCAGCTTTCCGCCTAGCACATTCAATTCGCCAGTTGCCCCGGAGGCATATCCAACTTGGAGCGTATTAAGGTTAGCGGTTCCGCCGTCAATAGTAAGCGTTCCATTGCTCCCGCTATAGTAGCCCAGCTGGGTTTGAGTGTTTTCAACAATAAGCTGACCTCCTTGAAGAACTTCTACCGTTCCCGTTCCTTTGCGTCCAATACGGAACGACGATGCTGAATTGGCATTAGTGAAAGTTCCATTCTTAATGGAAAGATGTCCGACTGACCCGGTTTCAAATCCAACATTGACCGCTCCTGTAACAGTTGTATCTCCCCCTGTAATAGTCATTGTACCAACGCCGGAGTCGCCAACGCGAAGCTCGCTTTTAACAGTCAGCGTTCCACCGGAAACGCTCACAGAGCCGACGGCGTTTGCTTTGTTTCCAATAAGAGCGCTGCCGTTAGTTGTAACAGTTCCGCCGGAAATGTTAAGATTGCCTGAAATCGGATTGGATTCTGTCGGAATCGTATTATAACCAGCAATGATATTGCCCTTGACGGTAACGTTAGCGCTGTCGGAAATGTTAATTGTTCCTTGATTGTTCACGCCAGCGTACATAATGGTATTAAAAGTAACAGTTCCGCCGGAAATATTGGATTCGCCGGTTCCGTTTTCTCCGATGCGCAGGTCGCCTGCGGTTACTGTACCTCCGGAAATATTGATTGTTCCGTTTGCTCCGGCGTTGTTTCCTGCATAAAGGTGAGACGACCCAGCGTTGAGCGTTCCGCTTTTAACTTCAAGTTTGCCGGTTCCGCTGTTGCCAACCATTACAATTTTTGAATTGACGGTTCCTCCGTCAATGGTAAGAGTTCCGTCGCCCGTAGCGTCGTAACCGATATGAAGGTCTTTTGAAGAGCTGTCTAATGTTGAATCTGACAAGACGTTTACAACGCCAGTTCCAGTTTGTCCAATACGAGGCGTATGACTGGGAAAAGAAAAACTCGCGCCGTTTTTCAGCGTAACTTCTCCAGACGATCCTTCATATCTTCCAACAAACAGATATCCATTGGTTGAAAAAGAAGAATTGTCCAACGTGAGCGATCCAGCGCCGGAACTTCCAGCAACTACGTCGCCTGCAAAAGATTGATTGGCAATGTTGGTAAAAGTCGCCGTTCCGTTAGCGGCGGCTTTAACAACTTCTCCATCGTCGTTGTAAGTCGCGCCTTTTTCACCCAGTGTAAGAGCATTGGCAGTCAGAGTTCCGCCGGTCATATTAAACTCGCCGGTTGAGCCTTCATAGTAACCAACAACAAGAACTTTTGAACCGAGATTGAACGTTCCAGATTCTAAATTGAGTTCGCCAGCGCCAGCGCGACCAACGCGGAAATCGTTGACTGTATAATTGAACGTTCCGCCATTGACCGTCATCGTTCCTTTGCCGCTGGCTTCGTAACCCAGGTTTGCCCAGCCGGCGGTTTGATTGAACGTTCCCCCGGTCAGGTTGAAGGTTCCTGTGCCGCTGTCGCCAATTTTGGTTTCCATAGCAGTGGTAAAAGTTCCGCCGGAGATGTTAAGCTCGCCTTCGGATCCGCTATAATATCCAATAATGAAATATTGATTCTTTTCACTGCTGGCCATAGCTTGAATAGTAACAGTTCCGCCGGTCTGAGTTAATGTGGACGCACCAGTCGTGTCGGAATTGTAGCCGACTCGAACGCGGCCTAAAAATTCCAAAGAACCGCTTGAAATGGAAATATCAGAGCTTCTCATGGAAAACGTGCCCTTTTTAATCTGGACAGTTCCCCCCTCGATAGAAAGGCTGGTATCGAAATAATCGCTCGTCCCGCTTGCTCCGGAAACGGTAAAAGTACCATTGGGCTGAACCGTTGTTTGATTAATGTTAAGCAGATTGTTTGTCTGAAGCTTGATTTTTGCGGTATCGCTCGTTCCGCCGATAATCAAGCCCTCGCTGTTGGCAGGAACAGAAGGCGAACCGGTGTTGAGTTCGATTTCTGACCCAAAAGTATTTTGAACCCAAACGGTGACGTCAGTATCCATTTTCTGCTTAATGGCGTCCGCGTTAAGAGACGTCGCGCCTTCTTCAGGCAGAATTACAGGATTGGCAGGATCCGCGTAAGCCGATGCCGACATCGTCAAAATCAACAGTCCGACTAACAAACGATATGTGTTTTTCATAACAAAAAATGTGTATGGGGGTAAGAAGTAATTTTGGGATAATGGCAAAGCGGAACTATAGAACAAGACACTATAGCTCCGTATACAGTTTACCACATTTATTATTATACTATATATTTATAAAGTAAAGGGCTTAAAAGGTGAAAAACACAGAAAAAACAAGAAAAGAATATTCTATACAACAGATTTATTTGATAAAATTATTTGTTTTCGTCTTCTTCGTCCTCGTCTTTGTTCAACTTGCCTGTATTTTCGGGAAGGGCGGGTCCATATTTGTTATCTTCATGACAATTGTCTTCGTGCCAGCCAATAAGAGCCAAAAGGAAAACTACAACAATACCGGGACCGAATGCCAAAAGCAGCCACCAGCCTGAAACATCTCCGTCATGCAGACGGCGAACAGTTACCGCCCATGCAGGAAAGAGCAGTATCAAAATGATTGACATCAATATGCCTGCCAACACAAGATTAACACTCTCGTTTTTTATAATGCTCATGGGAATGCCAAACATAAAGAATACAAGAGCAAAAAAGAACCAGAAGCTGAAAAACTCAGCAAGGGAGGCGCGTCCGTCAAAATCGCAGTATTTTGTTGTCAGGCATTGAAAGATGTATTTAAGCATTGCAACCTCCGCATTCTTTGTAAGAGTTTTTTGTTTTCCTGTATTTAATAAACGAAAAACAATTCAGAATGTAACAGGTTTAAGAAATATTTTTGCTCTTTTTTGTAGACTACAGAATTGGCGTACTTCTTCAATGCTGCCAGCCGTTGGGGGAGATTTGTTTCCCGTCTTTCGTCCACAAACCGGGCTGGTTCACGATAGTTCCGATTCTGGAAATCTTCGCGCCCAGAGAGCGGAGCGTTTCGTCGCAGAGAATCTTTTCCGCCGTTTTGGGCGCTGCGGTCAGAATCAGCTCGAAATCTTCGCCATCTGAAAGAGCGTGCTGTAAAGCAAGTTGCGAGTTGCGAGTTGCGAGTTGCGAGTTGCGAGGATCGCTTTGCGTTAATTCCTCACTCCTCACTCCTAACTTCTCACTTTTTTTGACGTCGCGATGAATCGGGATGGCGTCGAGATCAAGAGCCGCCCCGACGTTGGACGCGGTCGTCATTCTGAACAAGTCAAGCGACAAGCCGTCGGAAATGTCCATGGCGGCGTGGACGTCGTAGTTCTGCCGTAAATACAAGGCTTCGTTGACGCGGGGCGTAAAGGTGAACTGGCGTCCGTGAATGCTTCCGCCGACCGCGCCGGTAAGGAGAATTGAGTCTCCGGGCTGAGCCGCGTTTCTCGTCCAGGGAATGTACTTTTTTCGCCCTTGCGAATTGCGTGGAACCACGCCGAAAACGGTAATGGAAATCGTCAACGGACCGCTAAAACAGTTGGTGTCGCCGCCGACCAGAGGACAGTTGAACTCGTCTGCCAGAGTAAGCATGCCCTCGCAAAGACGTTTGAGATAATTCAGGCAAGACAGGTTCCCGTACGCGGGTTTCGACCAGTTTTTATCGACGGCAACCGAGGCGGTAAACCCAATCGGAGTCGCCGCCATCGCCGCCAGGTCTGACAGATTGACGCCCAGCGCTTTTCTTCCCACCAGTTCCGGCTTCGCCTCCGCCAGGAGGAAATCGACGTCGTCAGAAAGCATGTCCGTACTGACAACGACGTCCCCAGCCGGGCGCGCCAAGACGGCAGCGTCGTCGCCCGGTCCCACGACAACGTTGGGATTGGAATCGCGCGTTTGCGTCCACAGCCCACGGCTCTGGAGCCAGCGAAAGACGTCAGATTCTAAAGAAGATGGCATGGTATTGGAGTTGCGAGTTGCGAGTTGCGAGTTGCGAGAGAATTTTGTGAGGCGCTTGCGTTTCTCGCTACTCGCTACTCGCCACTCGCAACTTTCTCAGTAACTTGCAACGTTATTGTTATTAGCTTTGGTAAGCGTCATGGCTCCGTAGAGGACGTTTCGATTGCGAATTACCAAAAACTTCAGCGGCGAGAAGGACG
This sequence comes from Thermoguttaceae bacterium, assembly GCA_045586185.1. Classification (GTDB taxonomy): domain Bacteria; phylum Planctomycetota; class Planctomycetia; order Pirellulales; family Thermoguttaceae; genus RUG11551. The sequence continues at coordinate 5,920 of JAZMZV010000225.1, forward strand.
CCAGGTCGTCTCGAGTCAAAACGTACATAACATTTTCCATGGAAAGGGTTTCCCATTTGTGAAGCCCGATAATCGCGTCGCCCGGTTCGATTCCCTGTTGGTCGGCTGGCGACCCGGCGCGAACTCGAACGACCTTCATGCCGCCGCGGTACTGAGAACCGTATTTCTGTTTGAACTCAGTCGTGGGAATTTCGGTCAACTGCAGTCCGAGGACGTTCCAAACCGTCAGGTCGTCTCCGCTGAACCCAGCTGGCGCTTGCAGTTCCAACTCGAATTTGTACGGTTCGTTATTGCGGATAATTTCCATGTTGACCGACGCGCCGCCGTAGTTCTCAACCAGAGCGCAGGCGAAATCCACGCGATTGGTTACGGTAACGCCGTCTACGGAACGGATGAAATCCCCCTGATGAATCCCGACGCGCTGGGCGGGCGAGTTGTTGTCAACCTTTTTGACCTGAACCGCCTTGCGGCCGTCTGGCAGGACAACGGCGGCAACCGTAAGTCCGTGTCGGGCAAGCTGATTCGTCTGGCTTTGAAGCATGTCCGCGACGCGTTCCAAAGCGGCGTCGACCGGAATGGCAAACCCGATTCCTTGAGCGCCGGCTCGAACGGCAGCGTTGATGCCGATCATCTCGCCGTCAATGTTGAGCAGCGGACCGCCGGAGTTGCCGGGGTTGATGCTGGCGTCCGTCTGAATAAGATTGACGTACGTCTGGACGTCAGACGCCTGAACCGTACGGTGCAGAGCGCTGACGATGCCCATGGTAACGGTGTGTTCGTATCCGTAGGCGTTGCCCATAGCGATAACCGTTTCGCCGATTTCCAGCTCATTGGAGTCGCCAATGGCGATGGTCTGCAGAGGAACGTCCGTTTCAATTTTAATAATCGCCAAGTCCGTAGCCGCATCGCGAGCAATGCAGCGAGCGACGTAAGTCTTGCCGTCTGCAGTAGTTACCTGAATTTCTTTGATGGAGTCAATAACGTGGAAATTGGTAACGATATAGCCTCGAGGGTCTATAATAACGCCGGCGCCCATGCCTTTAACGCGGCGGACGGTTTCGTTGGAGCTTTCATCGGAAGAGTATATTTCTTTTTCGCCGCGAATATTGACAACGCTGGGGCGCGCCGCAGCGGCAGCTTTGACAACCGGATTATCGCGTCCGTAAGAACAGTCCGAGAAAATCAGGAAAACGCATAAAAGGAACGTTAACCGACACAAGGACTGGAATACGAAGTTACGGGACATGTTCATTTTATCTGAAAATTGATATAGGAGTTTTAGCGCTTCTGGCTAAAACCAAAAGGTAGGAATATTGCATTTAGTTGCGATACGATAACGTCTGAGATTTTAATATATAATCGTGTGTATATTTCAGACGTCTGCAAAGAGACGGCGCTCTTTGCCTTTCATTCGCCTTTTATAGAATCGGTTATTCCGTTTTAATAGTAAAAGTTTCTCGTTAAGATCGGAATAACCGTTAAATATTACCCAAATTAACAAATGGGCAGGAAACGACGATTTTCCTTCGACGAATCGGAACGATAATTACCAGTCTTTAATAATGTATCGTTGCGAGGTTTCGAGGGAATTGTAACTCTGATTGCTATGCTTATATCAAGAGGGCTTTTCAAAAACTCTCTATTTTCGTATGAGAAAATTTTCTCCCCCCTATTGACAGGATAGAGAAAAGGGATATAATCCGCATAATGTTTGAACGAGAAAGCAAGTTCATTCAGGTTTCCCGACGCTGTTTTTTACAGTGAAACCGTTATTTATCGGGGCTTAGCTCAGCCTGGCTAGAGCGCTACGTTCGGGACGTAGAGGTCGCACGTTCAAATCGTGTAGCCCCGATTCAAAGCCGTTTTCGTAAAGAAAGCGGCTTTTTTCGTTCTTGTTTGATAGCGTCTTTCCCTCCGGCGGCGGTCAATCGCTGTATTTTTGAAGTTCTCCGCCTGTTCCAGAATGTCGGAGTACACTTTCTCATAGATTTCGGGGGCGTGGGCGGATAGCCGTGTTTCGCCAAAATCATGATTATATCGGCTTGCATGAGGGCTTTGATTTGCGAGCTGTTCACCTAGTATTCCGTGAGTTTCACCCACGGCTGCAAATATTGAACCGCTAACGCGCTTCTTTTCAGGACGCAGTCCCGCTTCCCATCTTTATCTATTTTCCCCAGCAATATTATCGCGTCCTCCATCCGGGATCTTTTCTAAAACCCCCTTGTATTTATAATTATAAAGATTAGAATATTAAAGTCTTTTAATAATTTGTTATAAATAAATTTGCATTTGACCAGAAAATTATTTGTTACAATCCCACATAAAATATCGTTATACTACAACAGGCAATGATTGATTTCGCAATTTGTTTGAAGTCAATTATGGTCTATGTTTTTTAGGCAGGCGTTTTCAAAGTTGTTTTTTACCGCAAGTAATTAAAATGAGTGAGTTTGAATCATCCCTGTGGTCATTTATTTCTGAACAAGTTGATTGGGTAAGGCAGAAAATACGCGATCGGCAGCATGAGGCTTATCTGGAGCGTCAAAGACGAGAGCATGAGGCTTATCTGGAGCGTCAGAGACGAGAGCAGGAGGCTTACCTGGAACGTCAAAGACAACAACATCTGGCGTATTTGGAACGTCAGAGAGAAATTGAACAACAGCGTCATGCCCAGCGAGAGGAAAATCGAAGAGCGTATTATGAACGTCTGACTAACAACGTCTTGCGTTTTCGCGCTCAGTATGAGAATACGCTCAACGACGTTAAAAATCAAGGACTGTATCCATATATTCAGTCCGAATACGATGAAATTGCACGTAAAGTGCAGCAGCTCGACGTTCTTCTTAACAATGAAAGCATAGAGGCTGCGCGAGATTTGTCTCTTGAAATTGGTCAGTCTATCCATGGTCTTATCCCGCTTGCCCGCAAAGCCAAAAGACAAGCAGAACAAAAAGAGCGTCAAGAACGGTTAGAAGAGGCAAGACGTCTGGAAGAAGAAATTCGACGCAAGGCTCGTCAGGATTTCATCGATCAAATGAAACGCAATCTCGAGCAGGACAAAGACAGCAATCCCAAAGCCGTTGAGGAATCGGTGAAGAATCTGGAACGCTTGAAAAATAATATTGGGTCCATGTCTGAAAGCGAACTGCAGGATAAATTGACCGAAGAATCCGACAAGGTCGATGGCGAAATCGCAGACGAGACCGTCCGTCGCCAAGTTATTAAAAGCATTTATCTATCTCTTAAAAAGGCAGGGTTTATTGTCAGCAACCCGCAATTAACCGGGGACGTTGTCTTGATTCGAGCGCAAAAGCCCGCCGGGCAGCAAGCGGAGTTTACCGTTAAGCTGGACGGCGGATTGACCTTCAAGTTCGACAATTATGAAGGACAAAAATGTCGAAAAGACATTGATGAAGTAACCAGGTTGCTGGATGAATGTTACGGAGTTAAACTCAGCGACGCAAAAGTCCTTTGGTCTAATCCGGATCGGATTCAAAAAGGGTCGAAAGAGAATCCGTCTGGAGGCGGAGCGAAATCATCTTCTAACGGCTAATAACGAGGTTAGAATATGACAAGCGTGCAGCAGACGTGGATTGAGGCGTTGAGCCGCGATCCGCGCTGCCGCGTGCGAAAGCGCACACCCAGAAACCGATAACCGCTCCCGTTGGTCTCGGCGATTCTGGTAATGAAAGCGACGTCAAGCCGTCGCACTCCATATACGCTGTCCCGCTTCCCATCTTTATCTATCTTCCCCAGGAATATTCCCGCGTCCCCCGTCCTGGGATTTTTTCTAAAACCCCCTTGTATTTAAAATTATAAGGATTAGAATATTAATTTATAGAATCAGTTTTGTACTGATACATAATGTATTTATGTGTATTTCACAACCTTGTTACTTGCGGGTTAAGACCGGGAACTCAATTAATAAAATCGCGGTCGCAAATACGCCCAGGAGTTATTGAACCAGAGAGTTTTAGGATGTAAGTCTTTTATTTGTAATTAGTTATGAATAGATTTACATTTGTCAAAAAATTTTTGTAACAATTCTCCTCAAATTTTCGTTTTATTATTAGCACATGATGATTGATTTCACCAATCGCTGAAATCAAAAATCATTTACGGTATATTTTTTTCACATTCACTTCCTGTTTTATCAAGAGCAATATGAGTCATCACAGTTCATTCTCCTGGTCTTACAGTTACAGTTCTCATCAAGCGTATTTGGAACGACAGGCTCGCCGCGAAGCCAGACATCAGGCGTATCTGGAACGTCAGCGGCAGCGCGAGCTGCGTCATCAGGCGTATCTGGAACGCCAAGCTCGCCGCGAAGCCAATCGCGCCGCCTATTTTGAACGTCTGACCAATAACGTCCTGCGTTTTCGCGAGCAGTACAATAATACTCTTATGGACGTTAGAAACCAGGGTCTGTATACATATATCCAGCAGGAATATGATGCAATTGCGCTTAAAGTCCAGCAGCTCGACGTTCTTCTTAATAACGACAACGTAGAGGCGGCAAGAGATTTATCCCTCGAAATTGGTCAGTCTATCCATGGTCTTATTCCTCTTGCCCGCAAAGCCAAAAGAAAAGCTGAACAAAAAGAGCGTCAAGAGCGGTTGGAAGAGGAAAAACGTCAGGAAGAAGAAATTCGCCGCAAAGCCCGCCAGGATTTCATCGATCAAATGAAACGAAATCTCGAGCAGGACAAGGACAGCAATCCCAAAGCCGTTGAGGAATCGGTGAAGAATCTGGATCGCTTGAAAGAGAATATCGAGACGATGTCAGAGAACGAATTGCAGGAAAAATTGACCGAAGAATCCGACAAGGTCGATGGCGAAATCGCAGACGAAACCGTCCGCCGCGAGGTTATCAAGAGCATTTATCAGGCGCTTAAAAAGTCCGGCTTTATTGTCAATAACCCCACGATCAGTGGCGACCTTGTCTTGCTTCGAGCGCAAAAACCCGCCGGGCAGCAAGCAGAGTTTACCGTTAAGCTGGACGGCGGATTGACCTTCAAGTTTGACAATTACGAAGGACAAAAGTGTCGCAAAGATATTGATGAAGTTACCAGGCTGCTTGATGAATGTTACGGAGTTAAACTCAGCAATGAAAAAGTCATTTGGTCTAACCCCGACAGGATTCAAAAAGGTTCAAAGGAAAATCCGTCTGGCGGCGGAGCGAAATCATCTTTTAACGGCTAATAACGAGGTTTTAATATGGCAGTACCACAACAAACATGGGTTGAAGCTCTTCGACGCGAATCCGGAATTCGCCGCGCAATTCTTCTGCATGGCGAAATTCTGGACGTGTACCCTTCGCCTAAAGACCCCCATGTCTATGTTCCGATTCAGCCAATCGTATATTCAACGCTCCGCTCCCGGGGCTTTGAAGATATTGTTCTGTGGGACAATTTTCAGGGCGTAAGAGCCATCAAGCCCGCCCGTTGGGAAGAACTCCAAAGAGCCATGCTGCCCAACAACAATTCGGAGAATAACTCTCAACAAGCGTACGACATGGGCGACGTCAATTTACAGGATGCGCAGCAATCGGCGCAAGGGACGACTCCGCCTAATATAGACGACTTTTTGCCGGTTGTCCATTATTATTTGACGCACAAGTCGCCGTCCAAAATCGCGTTTATTCTCGATTGGTCTCAATATATGTTTACGACCAATTCCTCTTTGAGCGAAGAAGACCGCCGTCGACTTTTGATGCTTTCAAAGTCTATCAACAACGCTCCGCTGGCGTTCAAAACAAAAGAAGAGATGACTTCGCCAGGCAATCTTCTGGTTTTGATTACCACAAACCTGGGCAATATTCCTTCCATCTTTTATCAGGGAAATCCCTGCGTAAAAGACATCGCTGTAACAGGCCCAAGCCGCTCCGAAAGAGAAGCGTTTCTGGAACGCGAGAATTCCAAGTGGAATTTTGCCAATAATCCGATGTTTGTTAAATCCAAATTCGCGGATTTCGTAGACGCAACAGAGGGCTTCTCGATTCGCGACCTGATTCAGCTGGCGCGTCTGTCTCAACAGACGGAGATCTCGCCTGTCACACCGGAAAAAATTATCAACCTGTACCGTTACGGCGAACAAAAAAGCCCATGGGAAGATTTGAGCAAAGACAAACTCCGCACGATTGCCGAGAAACTTAAAGAACGAGTCAAAGGACAGGATTATGCGGTAGACAAAGTCAAGCAGGTTATTATCCGGGCGTTTTCCGGGCTTGCTGGCGTACAGCACAGCAAAAAACAGCGAATGCCCAAAGGAACGCTGTTTTTCGTCGGTCCTACCGGCGTCGGCAAAACGGAACTTGCCAAATCGCTGGCGGAGTTCCTTTTCGGCGACGAAGAAGCGTGCATCCGATTCGACATGTCCGAATTCAACCACGAACACAGCGATCAGCGCCTGGTTGGCGCCCCTCCCGGATACGTCGGCTACGAAGAAGGCGGACAATTGACCAACGCCGTGAAGAAGCGCCCGTTTTCCGTCCTTCTGTTCGATGAAATCGAGAAAGCTCACCAGAAAATTCTGGACAAATTTCTCCAAATTCTCGAAGACGGCCGTCTCACCGACGGGAAGGGAGATACTGTGTCGTTTGCTGAAACGGTGATTATCTTTACTTCAAACATTGGCGCGGCTGAAGTTCAGTATAAAGACGCAGACGGAAATATGATTGACGATAACGATATTCGCAGGGAGTTTATCAATAAAGTTCGTCAGCATTTCACGAATGAACTCAAACGTCCGGAACTGCTCAACCGTATCGGCGACAACATCGTTCCGTTCAACTTTATTACCAACGACGATTTCCTCTTTGCGATTGCCAAATCCAAAATCAAACCTGTTAAAGAGGCGTTAAAAGAGAAATATGGAATTCAAGACATCGTATTTGTCGACGAACAGAAAGCTCTGGGCGCTATTCTCTCCTCGCTTGACAAAACGATGGGCGGACGCGGCGTCCTGAACGAACTGGTGCGAAAGATTATCGACCCGCTTTCCATGTTCATTTTCGAGAATGAAAGTGACACGCATGGCAAACGATTGATTATTTCCCAGGATGGAGATGCGCCGGTATTTACATTTCATCTGATTGAGTAAACCATGTCCAAAATTAACATCGCAGATTATATCGAGAATACAGAAGTTGAGGGGCCAGGCAAACGGTTCGCCCTTTGGGTGCAAGGCTGCTTTCGCCGATGCCCCGGCTGCTGCAATCCGCATTTTCTCGATTTCGTTCCCAGGACAATTGTGGAATCCGAGCAAATCTGCACGTTAATTGAAGAATCAAAAAACAATCACGGAATCGAAGGCGTTACACTCCTGGGCGGCGAGCCTATGCTTCAAGCCAGGGGGCTTTCGGAAGTTGCAAAGTTTTGTAGAGAAATCGGGTTGTCGGTTATGACGTTCACCGGATATACAATGGAAGAGTTGTCGGCGGAAAATCTTCCTAATGCCGACGAACTTTTACGGTACACCGACATCCTTGTTGACGGCGCATACGAGGAATCAAAACCAGAAGAAAAACGCAACTGGGTTGGATCAACCAATCAACGTTTTTATTTTTTAACGGATTTTTACAAACAAGGAATTGAATACGACGAACGTTTTTCACACGGGTTTGAACTGCGAATTCGCCCAGACGGGACCGTTCTTGCCAACGGCTTCCCACTGGAAACGTTATAGTTAATCCTGTTTTGTTATTTAACCTTTCGTTTTTTTAGGAGATTACAATGGCGCAAACCACCTTTGACCCTTCACAATTCACAACTCAAAAAGCCAAACCGTTTCCGGTTATTCTCATGCTGGATACAAGCGACAGCATGAACATCGTTACGGATCCTGAAGCCATAACGCACGATACCGGACGAATCGAAATTCGCGACGGTCACCGCGTGCGAATTGTTGAAGGCGGGACTACTCGCATTTCCATTTTGAACTCTTCAATACGGAAAATGCTCAACACGTTTTCCAGATACGAACGAAAAGAAACGGAACTCCTTGTTTCTATTGTCACATTCGGCGCAGATACTCGCATGGTGTTGGATCCAACTCAGGCAAGCAACGTTCAATATAACGATTTGCAGGCTGATGGCAATACGCCCTTAGGCGATGCGCTGACCATCGTCAAAAGACTCGTTGAAGACAAAACCCGGATTCCAAGCCGCAGCTACCGTCCCCTGGTTGTTTTGGTGTCAGACGGTTATCCGGACCAGGGTTGGGAAACGCCATTTGAGGATTTCATCCATAATGGACGCACCTCCAAATGCGACCGCATGGCTCTTGCCATTGGCAACGAAGCCGACCGCAACATGCTTGCTCGATTTATTGAAGGCACTAATCGAAACGTGTTTGAAGCAGATACCGCTGATCAGATTGAGAAGTTCTTCAATATCGTTACAATGTCAACCGTTGCACGTTCCCACTCCAAAAATCCAGACGTTGTTCCGCCGGACAGCGATCTGCCAGCCATGGTAAAAAAGCTCAAAGAAGAAAATACAAATACGTCGGGCGATAAACCTGCTCAAGAGGAAGAAGACGATGACATATTCGACTGGGACTGATAATCCCGAAAAGCTTTACATAGTTTGCGACGCTTCCGCTTCAATGCTAAACGGAGGAAAGCCCTTGCTCGTGCGAGGAATAGCGCGCACAGTAGAGCAGTACGTCCGTTTGGGATATGGATCTGCTGAAATCAAGCTGGCGTTCTGGAACGTCGAAACCAGGCTTGTCGACTGGAATCCTGATGATGAATTTCCCATCGCTCTGCTTGAAAGCGCTGAAGGTTCGTCAGACGTCGCCTCGCTGACAGAATGGTTCAGCGCTTTGCAAAACGGCAAAATTCTGCTTTTAACGGACTGCTGCTGGTCAAATGACGACGTTCAAAATTTTAAACTCTGGAAGTCAAAGCTTCCTCCCGATACGCTTCGCGTTATTAAAATCGGAAGCGACGCGACGCTTTATTGGAAAGACGACGAGTTTTTTTCAACAGATGAGATTTTTTTAGCGTTGGACAACTGGTTTCCGATTAATAGCGCCGCCAACAACGAGGAGGATGCATGGTAACGCGCTGGAAGTCTTTTGGAGCAAGCGTTCGAGGGCCAGGACATTATCGAGCTTGCATTCCTAACCAGGATTCGTTTATAAAGAAAGCCGGATCCTGGGGCAATGCGATTGCTGTTTCTGATGGAGTCGGGTCGCGTCCGATTTCTCATTACGGATCGCACGCAGCGTGCCGCGCAGTAATTAATGCTGCCAGCAATTGGATGGAAATAAATGAAAACACAGAAACGCTTCTTGAACAGATTCATGTCAACTGGCTTTCTGGCGTCAAACCCTTTTCACCTGGAGATTGCGCTGCAACATGCCTTTTTGCGATACGGCCAACAGAAGGACAAATCGTAATCGGAGCGCTTGGAGACGGTCTGGCAGGCGTGTTAAAAACAGACGGCTCTTATTTTGAGCTGTGCGAAGATAAGGGCTACAGCTTTTCCAATCTAACGACTGCGCTTTCAGAACGAACGACAATTCAGCAATGGAAAACGGCGATAATTACACAGGAAGAATGCGCTGCCATTCTCCTGTGTACAGATGGCGTTGCAGACGATCTCCTTCCAGAAAAACGCGAAGGCTTTGTGCGTCATATTTATCAACAGGCTCAAAAGACGTCATTAGTTACTGCAAAGCGCAATTTGAGAAAGATGTTGGAAAAATGGCCCGTCCCAAAGCATTCCGATGATAAAACATTGGTTATTTTTTATAAATGTCAGGAGTAAACATGAGCGTTGACGGCAATGACCGGTTAATAGACGAATATGGGTATATCCACCATAAAACCAGCGAGCTTGCTCGCGGGGGACAAGGCGTCGTTTTTCGAACTTCCGATGAAAATCTGGCGATTAAACAACCCTTGAACGCTGAAGGTCAGCTGGACATTCACGCCAATCAACTCGAACGGTTCCGTTATATTCGCACTCTGCCCTTGCCAAAGGGCATTCATATTTCATTGCCATTAGCCAATCTTCGTAATGAACCTGGTTATGTAATGAAATTATTGAAAGAAATGCGTCCTTTTGCCGTTTTTTTCTTAACTGGGGAACAGCGCAAAAAACAGGAGAAAGACCCACTTCCCGAATGGCTTTCCCAAATCCAGGATAAAAATAAAGCTCAAGAGTTGGCATACTACGCTCGAACAGGTTCCACGCGTTTTCGTTTGTATGCGCTTTATAAGTGCGCTGCAAATTTAGCGCGTTTACATAACGCCGGCATTGTCTATGGCGACCTGTCCGATAATAATGTTTTTATTGGCAAAGGCGTCCCTTGCGATTGTTGGCTTATTGACGCCGACAACTTACGCCTGGAATCGCTCAAAGGAGGACGCAATATTTACACGCCGCACTTTGGCGCTCCAGAACTCGTTCAACTCAAAGATTCGCCCCGTCCTCGTACCGATTGCTGGGCTTTTGCCGTGATGGCGTTTTTTATTCTTGCGCTATGTCATCCTTTTATTGGTAAAATGGTTTTAGAACCGGAAAATGAAGCAGGCGGCTGGGATTCAGAACCCACAGAATCAGACCCCACAGAAGATGACGTTCCTGCCGATCTGGACGAACAGGCGTACTCAGGTTTTATGCCGTATATTGATGACGAAGACGACGACCGCAATGAATTTCATGGCTGTTTGCCGCGTCAACTGGTATTGAGTTCCCAATTGCGAACTCTTTTTCAGGAAACGTTCGGCGTTGGGCGTTTGCAGCCGCACCGACGTCCATCCATGTCATTTTGGGCGCTGGAATTGGCGCGGGCGTTTGATAATTCAATCGTTTGCCCAAGTTGCAAAATGAGTTATTACTATTCTCCGGATGTCGAAAAATGTTCCTATTGCGGATGTTCGCGTCCCGCGTTTGTTATTGCCAAAACAGAACGCTGGCAGATGAATCTGTTTGACGGCGACAAGGTTTCATTTAAGAAATCTTTACCGAACCGTCTATTTCATCCGTTTTCGTTGGCGTCAGGCGACTACTCAGAGTACGAAGCGCAGATCGATTTGTCAAAAAGAATCGCCCCCGAACCAGTACGAGGTTCAAAACCATTTCCGGATGATTTAACTTTTGAATTTGTTAATGCCGCAAAATAAAATAATTCACATAAGGAGATAATACAATGAAGTTTGAAGATATTCCCGCCCCAAGCTTTTCCTTGCGCGTGAAGCCAAAGAATCCGCAGGCGGCTTTGCCGGAAGAGGATGTATTGTCTGTTGAATTAACGCGCATTCGTGAAGAATTTAAGGTATATACACAAGAAAAATCGTATACTGTAACGCCAACCAATCCTGCAGACGTCAATCAGCTATCCAGTATTCTTTCTTCTGGACGTACATTTCTTGCTAAACTCTCTAACCCGGCGCCCAATGGCACAGACGGCAGCGCAGAATTGAATTTTGCTCTTTTCTACGATGATCGACTTGAAATGGGCAATATTGATATTGGGATAGACGAAAAAGTGTTGTCATCCCCTGCGCTTAAAAATTTAGAATCCGACAAAGACAATAGATATTCCACCAGATCCGGCAGAGATCCAATTGAAAAAGCTGCAATAGCTTTGTTTGATAATTGCTCTCTTAAACACGGTAATAAACATTACTTCTTTATTCTTGCAGGAAATGCCGCAAAAGAAGACCTGGAAGGCAATGCGTCTTCTTTAGATGACAGTATTAAAGAAAACAATTCAGATGTGGCTGCGAAACCAGAAATCAATGACGTCGAAGAACAATTTGATAGCAATTATGATGAAATTGACTATGATGAAATAGACAACAAGAGCAAAGAGAAGTCTGTCGATAATAATCGTAATTTTGCCATTTTAGGATCGGAAATCCGTTTTGCTCTTTCTGAAAAAGAAAAAGGAAACGGAGAAACGGTTTTCCTGGCTTCTCGAATCACTCGCCTTAATAGTAATTACAAAGATCCCGCTTTACGCCTGGCATGTGGGAACTTGCGTTTTACAGACTGGACAAAAGCAGGAGAACGCGCCCTTCTTGCGAAGTCGCAATTAGACGTTCTCACAAAGAGTGAAAACAGCTATCTTAGCAAATGGGATGAATTCGGAATTATCGAAGGAGAACTGTTCTTTGAAAAAGTGCGTAAACTTGGCTGCGTTTCATTTACTGTTAAAAAGGAGAATAAAGAAGAGGAGAAGAAAAAAGAGCAAAAGAAAGGTCCTACAGTCGTTATTAAATGCAATAATCTAAATAGAGAACAGAAAGACATTTTAAAGAATGAAAAGAGGTTTGATTTCGTAGATATTGAACACGTGCCAGTATTTCTGGAAAATCCAGATATGACCTTTTCAGAATACATTAATAACTTTGCGCCAAAAGATATCAATGAACAGATTCTCACCGGAGAAGATAACGACAATAAAAATAATCAATCCGAAAACGATAAAAGCATTTCATTGACCAAAGACGAATTCGATTATAATACAAGCGAATTAATTCTCAACGCGGAGTCGGCTCCTTCTGAAAAATACTTTCTCATTTATCCTATTGCAGGAGACATGGCGCAAATTAAAAGACGGTTGGAGGCGAGGAACAACATTCAAAATGGCCGTTCCGCCAATCCTAATCTGGGTCTGTTGATTGAGGACGCCAAACGCATTCCGCCAACTCAGCGACCGCCCAAAATTCCTGCAATGTCAGACTTCGTTAAACAAAAAGTATTCCCTCACGAACCGACAATGATGCAGCTCAAAGCTGTGGACGTAGCCCTCAACACGCCAGACATTGCCCTCATCCAAGGCCCTCCAGGCACAGGAAAAACCACTGTAATTGCCGCAATCATCGAAAGACTCAATCAATTAGCCGATAAACGCGCCAAGATAAGCGGTCGCGTGTTGCTGACGGGCTTTCAACACGACGCAGTTGAAAACATGATCGGTCGATTAAAGCTCAATGGACTTCCGGTGCCAAAATTTGGGCAACGTCCGGGAGAAGACCTTAATGAAGGTTTATCGATTTTTGAACAGGAGTTACAGGATTGGCTCCAAAAAACGACAGACAATCTTCGAAAAGAGAATCCGCAAATTTCCGCATCGCTCGAAGAAAATAATTTGCGTAATTTATGCGTTCAGTATATCAAAGCTCCGACTTTGGAATTGGCTATGAACGTACTCACGAAAGCCCTGGAACAGCCTGCAGGAACGCTCAGCGTGAGTTTGCGTATGCGTCTGCAAAATGAACTTGTTAACGTAAAACGCGAGTTGGACGGCAATCAAACCGATCATTCTTACCTTCCATTCGTTCGCGCCCTTCGTACGACAGAAAAGAGCTTTGCCGACGACGGATCGCTTCGCGCCGCCGATGTACTCTACACTCTGGGAGACGATTTAGACGAAACGGACAAAGACTTGCTGGAAAGAGCGAGCAAATGGTATAAAAAAGAAACTCCGCCTTTCATAAACGAATTAAAAGAATTAAAACGCAAGTTAATGATTCTCTATACTCCTGCTCCTGCTTTCCGAATCGAAAAGCCGCGAGACGCCGTCCTTGATCTAATTAAAGAAACGATCATCGCTATTCGTCACAACGGTTTGAAAATCAAGGATAAAAAGACTGCCGCCCTGGCAGAACTGCTCCTTGAAATGGAAAACAATCCAGAGGGCATGCTGGAATCCATCAAAGATTATTGTTTTGCTTTTGCCGCTACGTGTCAGCAAAGCGTAAACAAAAAAATGCAGAAGATGAAAGGCATAATGTCGGATTCTGCCAGTCAGTCGAGTGAAAGACTGGAATATGATTTTGTCATTGTCGACGAAGCGGCTCGCGTTAGTCCGATGGACTTGATGATTTCTATGGCTCAGGGCCGGCGAATAATACTTGTCGGAGACCATCGCCAGCTGCCGCAGTTGATTGACGATGATGTTGTTGAAAGAATGCTGGAAGAATCAGATAAAAACCCTGAGTCTCAAAATGGATCCACTTTTTCAAAAGATATTGAAAATGAATGGCTCAAAAAAAGCATGTTTGAGTATTTGTTTACAGAACGGCTTCCTGCCCTTGAAAAAATGGATGGCATTCAGCGTCGTGTAACGCTTGACGCTCAATATCGAATGCATCCAACCTTAGGCGCTTTTATCAGCCATAACTTCTACGAGCGTTATAATCCGGAAGAGAAATTTAAATCCGGGCTTTCAGAAAGTTATTTTAAACACAATCTCCCTGGAACAGACGGAAAATGCGCCATCTGGATAAATGTTCCATTTCGTAAAAATTCAGGCGAGATGAGCAGAGATGATACAAGCTGGATTCGCTCTGCTGAAGCAGACGTTATATGTAAAAAATTAAATGAGTGGATAGAATTCGATAATTCCAGACCTGATGAACCTAAACTCAAATTTGGCGTTATATCATTTTACAAAGGTCAAACGGAACTTATTAAAAAGCGAATGGCAGAAAAGTTCAGTAAATATATTGAAAATGGACATCTGCGAATTGGCACGGTTGACGCCTTCCAGGGCATGGAATTCGATGTCGTTTTTCTGTCTCTTGTCAGAACGATGGATATCAAACATTTGAAGCCTGGTCAAAACCCCTTCGGCTTTTTACAAGTGTACAACAGACTCAACGTCAGTATGAGCCGACAAAAGAGACTGTTAGTCGTTGTTGGAGACGCTCCGTTATTTGCCACGAACGCCGCGAAAGATATCGTTCCCGGTCTGTATGAGTTCCAGAAACTTTGTCGTGAGAAAGGGAGGATGCTGTGATTAAATTATTTGACTTAAACGAACAAAAGAATCCTCCGTTCATTGAAGGCAGTCCGAGGGAATTGGCATGGCCTTGTAAGCTCTTCCGTGTAACTATGCCAAAGTCCAAGCATAATTCCAGAAGAATAAACGCCTTTGAATTATGCATCCTGAAATTGCTCGCATACGGTCGTTACGAACCAAAAGATTTGGCGAAAGCAACCTGCCTGCCGCATGATTTAATCAAAGTCGTCTTGCTTCGACTTTACGATACAGGGAAAATTGACAAATATTATCAAGTATCTCCTGAAACGTTAAAAGATATTGAAAAGTACGATGAAGAAAGAGAATCAGAGCCGTCTGAGTACGAAACATGGGCGATATTTCAGGAATGTGTAACAGGAAAGCTTCTTCCGATGCTTGTGGATGCAAAATTACAGGCGGCAGAAATTAACGAAGAGGGGAAATTGGTTCTCAAAGGAAGTCAACCCAAGCGTTTAACCCCTCTTAGTCCAGTAATCAATGATGCGGATGCGCCTACTACGTCTGAAGTGTTGTCCGCCATACAAACCATGAAACGCAGGGGTAAGATGTTAGAGGAATCTTATTCTGTTCCGTCTATAGGACCTGTTTCAATTGTTCCCGATTCGGAACAATGCAAGTTGCGCGTTCGTATGGTTATTCAAAAAAATACTGGCGATTGGCGCATTCTCAATCCATTCGGTAAAGGCTGGTCTTTGGAATTGGAATCTGCGTATTCAACATTATTGAAAAATAAAAAAGAAGAAGAAAATTTCAAAAACTGGATGGAACGTAACACAAAACGCAATCAGCAAAAAAAGGAAGAGGACAATCTTATCAAAGAACCGTACGATACACAGGATAATTGGGATCGCTATCCTGAACTGATTAGAACGTTAAAACGCGGCAAGAAAACCAAAAATGGAATTCAAAGAGGGATAGATGTCTATGCCGCTCTTGAATGGGCGCTGTTTTATGCGCTAAAGAATTGTGAATCAACCCGAAATCGGTTACAACTGATTCAGTTCAATTCAAATGAAGAGAATGAGAAAAGTCTTCATGACGCTATCAATAACTTGGTAATTAATAAACAATACCGAATTCCATTATCCATGCCTTATGCTAAAAGATTTCAGGAGTTTGACGTTTACGACTCGGCTGAAATGAAAATAGTATTGCCATTGGCATTCCTTGTAGCAAATGACGATAGTCAGTTTGCGTTTAACAGGGTTTTGAAAATTTTTCCTGATTTCTTTTTGCATTTTAATGCAATAAAAGAAAGTCGGAACAAATATATGCACGGAAACAGCAAATTTTCTCAACCGTATGGCCCCGACAATTATATATTTATGGAAGACGTTATCTCAACATTGATTCCATCGGTTTGTTTCTCAGATACACCGCCGGAATTAATAGACCCGGACGATATTTTCGATGATCGTCTCAACGCCAGAATCGCCTTGCAGGATTTTTTGGGAGTTTCTCTTTTCAATCAGATGGATAGCATCTTGCAAAGAGAATTAATGAATGTCGAGATTTTTAGAAGTAAAAAAGGTAAGGACAGTTTCGATGCGCTTCCGTGTATAAACTATCTTTATTCTGCCGCACAATGCGCGTTTCGTCCATTGTTGGGTTCAGATGATAAAGAATCGAATCCCGTTTCTGCTGCACAACAAAAAGCAATCGACGAGAATCCCATTTCTTTTGCACAACAAAAAGCAATGGACGCAGGGTGGGGCGAACTGCCTAAATCATTACAAAAAATCAGACCTGATTTACTCCATCATACAATGGAAGGCAATGATGGGTCGCTAGGCGCAAGCGTAGTTGTTTGGCTTATCCGAACTGACATCGCTGAATTAAGCAATATTGCAAGTAAACTTCCTGGATTTATCAAGGATATCGATAATCTTCTTTCATTACGCAATCATGGCAATAAATCCGTCGTGATTCATAAAGAAGAGCTTAACAATTGTATTGAAAACATTTACAAAATCATTAGAACGATAATGGAGGCATAAAACCATGGGCTTTTTTGGAAAAACTGAAAAAGAACTTAACGAAATCGCAAAGGAGCTGGAAACGAAGGAGCTCGAACTCAAGAATCGCGAAAGCGATGTCAAACGAAACGAAGAAAACATTAAGCACGAGCGCGAATTGCTGGAATCGGAAAAATCGGCATTTGCTAAAGAACGCGCCGACTATCTTGAAGAAGTTAAACGTACTCAACAGCAGCTGGCCTCCGATCGTTCACAGCTCGAAACTCGCCGACAAGAACTTGTTCGGCTTGAATCTGAGGCCAAGGTTAATTTTGCCCGCATTCAAGAAGAAGCTTTTAAAGACGTTATCGAAAAGAGAAACGCCGCTCTCGACTCTCGCAAAGCCGAATTGGACAACCTCGCTAAAAAAATCGCGTCAGATCTTGCTGCCGCAGTCGCCAAGGAAGGCGAAATCGCCAAGCGTGAGCTTGCCGTTACAGAACGGGAACAACGCGCTGACGCCGGATTTGCAGACAAAGCGTCTGCTCTTGCCGCTGAAAATGAACGTCAGTGTAAAGCCAATCAACAGATTGCAAAGCAGTTAAAGGAACGGGAAGAGGCGTTAGCTCTCGAGCTGCAAAACCTCGAAACGGCAAAAGAGGCTCTTCGTCAACGAGAACAAAAGGTTGCCGAAGCTGAACGACAACGAGACGCCCAATATTCAGATTTGCGTACTGCGCTGGATAAAGAACTCAATTCAAAACAGACGGAATGGCAAAACGAGCTTGACTCAAAACGCAAATCGTTGATTGAGGAATTGGCAGAAAGAAAGAACAAGCTGTTTTCTGCATTGGACGCTCAAATTGAAGAAATGCGCGCAACCCGCTTTGCTGAGCTCAATGAAGCGGAAGAAAAAGAACGCACTCGTCTTAGCAATGAAGCTCAAGAGGACGCAGAACGAATTCGCAAATCCGCACAAGACGACGCAGAAAAGACGATTAACTCTGCTAAAGAGGAAGCTAATCGAGTCCGGAATGAGATTCAAAACGAGCGAAAAGAATGGGATGCAGAAAAGCAAGCTCAAAAAGCAGAGTTGAAAAAACAAAATGAAGCCAACGAAAAGAAAGAGAGCGAGCTGTCAAACAAAGAAGACGAATTGAACGGCAAGAAACATGAACTGGACTTGACCAAAAATCGTTTGGATACGCGAGCCGCAGAGCTTAAGAAGGAGTTTGACAGTCTTGTTGCAGAACAACAAAAAACGTTTGATGCCGAGACTGAAGGGCTTAAATCTCAACTCAGCGCTTTGCGTGACAGCCTTCAAATTCAAACCGGGCTTGTAGGCGCTTTTGATCAACTCCAACGCCAATTAGGCAACGACGATCCCGCGGAAGTGATCAGGAATTTGAATTCCAAAACAAAGGAGCTTCTTGATCTTCGCGAAAAACTCGCTAATCGCCCGACAGAAGAGCGTTACGAACAGCTTGAAGCAGAAGCTAAAAATCAGAAAGATCGAGCCGACAAATTGAAAGAGGAACTGAGTCTGTACGAAGAGGAAGTTGCTCTGGTGGAAGACCTTCGCCGCAAAAACCTCATGCTGGAAGCTGATAATAAAACGCTGGGGCACAACGCAGAGCTCTTTGAAGCGCAAGCCAATGAAGCTCACGCGGAGTTAAAACGCCTTCGCGCCGCCTACGAGCATACAGAAGAGGAAGCTGACCGTAAAAAGGAAATTGAGCAACCGCATATTGAAAAAGACAAGTATACGCCTCCTGAAATCGATGGGCACATTGATGAAATGGATTGGCTCAACGAGATCTATCAAAAATGCAAGGATTATGGCATAAAGTTCAACAAACGCATTCTTAAAGCGTTTCATACTGCAGTTAAAACAGCGGAGTGGTCGCCTCTTACTGTTTTGGCTGGCGTTTCCGGCACAGGCAAATCGGAACTGCCCAAACTGTATTCACATTTTGGCGGCTTGCTTTTTGAGATGGTGTCTGTTCAGCCGAACTGGGATTCACAGGAATCCATGCTTGGGTTCTTCAATTCCATTGATAATAAATTCGACGCTCAGCCGGTGTTGCATTTCCTTGCTCAAAGCCAGAAAGATTATTCAGACGAATATCCCGGTTTGAGAGACGCTGTCTGCATGATTTTGCTGGATGAAATGAACCTTGCACACCCGGAACTCTATTTTGCCGAATTTCTGAGCAAATTAGAGAACCGCCGTGGAAAGAAGAAGTTAAATGAACTGCCAGATTTGGACGTTAAAATCGGCGCAGGCATGAAGCCCTATAAATTACCGCTCGGACGCAATGTTCTGTGGACAGGAACGATGAACCAGGATGAAACAACCAAATCGCTTTCTGACAAGGTTCTTGACCGTTCAATTATCATTCATTTCCCGCGTCCAACAGAGTTGAAACGCCGGCTGGAACTTAAGCCTCTCGATAACAAGAACAGAAGACCTCAGCTTATTCATAGAAAAGATTTCTTCAAGTGGTTTTCAACAGAGTCTCCATTCAGCGATAAACAGATTAAACCATACAAAGAGTTTATTGAACAGATAAATGATTCGTTGAGCGTAGCCGGCCGCGCTATCGGTCACCGAGTCTGGCAATCTGTCGAGTACTACATGGCAAACTATCCTGATGTTCGAATAGCAATATCAAAAGGCGGAGATGAAAGCGACCTTCAAAAGGCAATGCATATTGCATTTGAAGATCAGCTTGTCCAAAAAGTTATGCCCAAACTGCGCGGAATTGACACTCGCGGCAAATCAAGAACCGATTGCCTCGATAAAATCCGAGGTCAGCTCAATATTGGCATTGCCGGAAGTTCATTTAATCTTAATGAAGACTTCGATCTTGCTTGTGAACTTGGCTATGGTCAGTTTATTTGGATGTCAGCCAACTACCTCAACAATGAATTGGAAGACTCGTCCAGCGACGATTTTAACGCGGGAGACGTCGAGGTTACTTCTAACAACGCCTCCAGCGCCATTCCAGTTCCAAATTGGTTTAGTCCTGGCAATCCAAAACGTGAAGAGATATGGCGTAAACTTCCACGAGAAAAACAGGAAGAGATCATCTCTTCGATTGAACATTATAATGGCAATAAATAGGCATAGTAATGACACTCGAACAATTATATAGCAATTACTCGTCCAAAAGCGGGAACGCTCGTGAATTGTTTACTCAGACGCATTGGTACTCTTCCATTGCGGAATTTGATCCGCGCACTCACGAAGCGTTTCCGCAGTCGCTTAGCATGTTGCTTCGCAAGATAGCAGAGCAGGAAAAGCTGTCTCTAACGGGTAAACCGCATACGTTAAAAGATCGATTGTGGCGTATTATTGTTCACGCGCAAGAGTCTTTGACGGCGCTTTTGCGCAATCTCAACGAATCTCCGTTTCGAGATCATGCGGTTTTGCCATTGCGCGACGTTCGAGAACTTGACACCTCGTCTTTTATGGCGCTGTCGCGCCGTCCTGGACGCAATGTTCGAGAAAAGCTCGCCGGCAAGCCTTATTTACAGGCGGTGCGGCGTTATCAATCCGTTGACTTGCCTGAAAACAGCCTTTTGAAAGCGTTTGCCGAAAGATTGGCGGAGTTTTTAGAGCTTCGAGTTGAGTATCTTCATGATCAGGAATCTGATGAATTGCTATATCAAATTCGTTCCTGGCTTACAACCGACGAAGCTAAATCAATTCGACGTTGGGAAAACCTTCCTCCCAATAATACGCTGCTTTCTCATAAAGATTATCGTCACGTTTACGATTCCTGGCGCTGGCTTCAATCGCTTGACGACGATCTTGAAAATGATTTAAAAATGATAAGCGCGCGTCAAAAGACAATGCAGCAATGGCGGGAATACGGTAAAATGTATGCGGAATCCAGGCATTTGTTTGCTGAGGAGCCTGTTCTTTTTGATTATGACAACTTTGAGATTCGTCTCTGGGATAATCAACCGCATTTTCAAAGAGCGACGTCTTTTTCACGTCCTAAAGACATTGATTGTATTGACGCCCCTGTTTGCATTGATCTTGCTGAAATTCATCCGCGATATTCATTTTTAACAGGAACAGCAGCGTCGCCAATTAAAGAATTCCCTGACACATTTATTTGGCAGCGCTGGGAAAATGAGGAATCTCCGGTTCCTTCTTTTGACATTGATCTGTTCAATGCGGACGCCGTCTTTTTACATCCCGATACAACAACCATTTCCGCGCCGGAACTCTTTTTTTCAAAGAATCATACGCTGGAACATCTCGGCTTCGCAGCGCTAACGTTTGCAAAGAAGCTCCGGGAACAATTTCAAAATGATATATTGTTTTGGCTGCAGCCCGATTATCTCAATGACTTTGAGTTGAATATTACCAGACGAAATATTAACGCATGTTTCCCTAAAGCAGAACCGCTCCCAAGATCCGTTGCCGCTGTGTTTGAAAAAGTGGATTACCAAAGTATAAAGGAAGGTTATGTCGTTCTCGTTACAGACGCTGTCGGAGGAAAACTGTGCGCTACAAAGCTGGAAGCAAAGTTTGATCCCGACTTAAACAAACGGCTGCCAAAAACCAATGGTTTTTATTGGGAGCGTCAACCTACTATAATACTTTCGAACAATAATTCCGACGATAATTCGCAAATTATTTACGATATTTATTCTGTAGATGAAAAGCAGACGTGGTTTCATCCTCAAAAGCCCAAAACCAATGCGGTTGTCAATCAAAAGATATTACAAGAGAATCATATCGGTCATTTTGACAGAATTCTCAATATTACCGAAAGCCCTGTTTGCGGGGGCGTCAAGCTTTTTGCCATGCAGCAGCGCGCTGGCGATATTCCGCTGTGGCGCGATCAGATTCCAGAACTTTCTATCAAACTAATCGTTAATGGACGTTATCAGCGCTTTTACCTTGTTACCAGAGGTACAACAATCAAACCTATTCGAGGACAGGCTGTTACAATTCCAATTGACCAGGAATTTACCCTTCAGGCAGGAAAACGGTACTTTCAGTTGCCGTTAAACATTGGTCAAAATGAAGATGAAATGGGGTTTTCCGCCATGCTTGAATCTCCGGCATTTCCGCTTAAGAATGATTTGAAGTGTAAACTGAACATGACGTTTACCTATGGCGCGGACGACCCTTATTGTCTGATCTTTGAACCTGATGACAAATCCATTCAACCAATTCGAGTTAAATGGGAGAAGACATTTGAAGAAATTATAACTGACGCTCCAGCTCCTGACTATCCCAAGCCGATGACGTGGGATGATTTACGTCGAGTGCCCAAACGCGATGGAGAAGGAACGCATGATTTGTTAGAATGGGTGCCAAGATCAACAGTGTATTTTGATAATGCATTGTATTATCCACCGCCTAAAAGAGTTGTTGGTTATATTATAGATCAGTGGAGCGTTGATAGATATGATTATCGTTATGCCCATGCCAAAACTGACAGCTTGGATGAAACTGTTTTTATTCATGAAAAAAGTTTTGTAGAGGGTTATTACTATTCTTATTATGGAGTAGGTTCGTATATCTCGTTTATTTTACATGAACGTGAAGGAAGGTATTCTGGATCAAGGGTCGCTTCCTCGGATTATCAGGATGAAAGAAAATTAAAAAATCTTGACGAACTTGATTCCGATATTATAAACAGGATACATAAATCATTGTATTTCCCAATTATTCAAATCTGGCGCGATGGCCGTTCGATTTCAGACAATCTTTGTCCTATCGAATTCAAGAATGCGATAGATAATATTATCGTGTATTTGAATATTCTAACTGATCAAGACGCGATACCTGACAATATCAAAAATGAGATTCGGATTTTACTCTCATTTATGCACAAAGACGCGCCGCCGGAATGTGTACAATGGCTATGTGAACAAGTGCGGAACAATAACATATTGGATTGCCGCACCGTCGGTTTTGCTTTGGGCGACGTATCAGCGCCCTGGCAAAAGGATATTTTTAAGGAACTGATTCAACATGCAGACAAAGATGCGTTTCGCGTTTTTGCGTACGCAATATGGCGTTACAAGCGCTTTGTTGATCTGTTTAGCTATGATGAATGTCTGACTATAATAAATGGCGTCTTGTCAATGCTTGAAGACATTACGAGCAGTTTTGACAACAAAAATGAGAATACCAAAAGATCTGTACTTAAACGGCTGCGTTTGGCGTCAGCGCTGCTTGAGCTTCTATTAGGCATGCTCAGAACGCGTTGTTCGTCTAATGAAGATATCAAAATGCTGTTACAGCCTCATCAGAAAATTACCAAGGAATTGGCGAAACAGGTTGAACGTGTAGAAGATATTATTGCCAGATCCAACTTTGAGTTGCGTTCTCGAATTCAACTTGGAGAACTTCCTCCTAAACCGAAAGATGATAAAACCCCGGACTTGCTTTATGCGCTCCGTCTTTACCTGACAGGAGATACTGGAGCAAACGCCATTCGAATTACAGGAGTTGTCGACGATTCCGATGATGATTAAGGAGAAATAATATATGCAAAACACAACAGAAACAAATCGACATAAAATCGTCATTATCAACCGCGCGGTTTCCGGTTCAGGGAAAACGTCCATGACGAGATACGTCATCGAGGATTTGCGCGCGCATGGGTTGTCGGTTGCGGTTTGTTCGACGGACGACTTTTTTATGGTGGATGGCCGGTACGTTTTTGAAGTGGAAAAGCTCAATGGTTATCACGCTGAGAATCTTGCCAATTTTACGGCGGAACTCGAACGCGGTACGGACGTCGTAATCTGCGATAACATGAATCTTTTGCCGTGGCAGTCTCAGCCGTATACCGATGCCGCCCGAAAGTACAACTATCGCATTCTTTTCCTGAACTTCCTTCCTCGCGAACTGGAAAAGCATCTCGCTTCGCAGATTGTTACTCCAGAAAAGCCGGACGCTCATGGGCTGCCCAAAGAGGTTTTGGAGCGCTTTATTCAGAATTTCTACGATTACAACGATCTTCTTGATCGAAATACCGTTCGAGATATCAAACGCCATCATGTTTTTACCTGGAACTATGTCGATAATGTGACAATGGATACCGGTGAGCTTGCACAGTATTTCGATTCTGATGCGGTTATTACGTTTAGTCACGACGAATTTGACGATTACAAAATGACGCTTGCGGACACGATAATGCAGTTCATGCTCGCGACAGACGATGATCTTAAACAACGCGGAATTAAAAAGCATTTTCTTCTGACCTGGTATGGCATTACCGATTTGCGCGCATCCCTGGGATTTGAACCGACAGACGGTCCGGTATTAGGGGCTTTACGCACAGGACGCTTCACGGATGTTATTATTTTAGGATATACTAATCCGAACAAATCCAAGGACGTTTTTTCTGACGCCTTGCGACAGGAATGGGAGAATCTTCGCAATCAACCGCTTGAAACCAGGCTCGCTTATCCTCGTAACAAAGTTCAGGTAATCGTTGACGCTGTCAGCAACACAGACAACGGGCACGCTATTTTTCTGGATTTTATAAAAGCGGCTCAACTTCCTGTACGCATTCAATTTTTACCGCAGACGCTTTCTCATCTTAATGACGCCAGAGCAATTGACGAAGCCGCGAGGACGGCATTGCACCTCGCGTTATGTGATGAAGGGGAAAAGGACGTTACATGTTTTCTTAGCCCGGGCACTCCAGTGATGGCGTATACCTGGGGCATGGTTTCGCGAACCAACCCCCAGCTGAATCTGCGCGTTATCGCAAGTTCAGACCCGCGCAAGCCGCCGGAAGACATCAATCTCCCCAAAGATTTGACGTCTCCTTTTCTTGATGTGAAAAACGATAATCGTTCGACAGCGTTTGACGTTGTAATACATCTTCTCGGAACGGGTACGAATATTCCACAATATTTCAGTACGGTTCAGTTTCCTGCTCGAACGCATTGGTTTATCACGTCGGCAGATTCCAATCGATTGGATGGTTTGCAGCGTCTTCTTCCTCCGGATTCTACGATGGGTATAAAATATATTGATGCATTTAATCCCAAAGAATCTCTTCAGGCTTTTGAATCCATAATTCAACAGTTGCCGTCATCTACTCGAATTGGAGCCGATCTGACCGGCGGCACCAAGTTAATGTTTGCAGGCGCATTAAGCGCATGCAACGAGTTTCTTAATGTTGAACCGTTCTATTATGATATAAAGGAAAACAATATTACTTTTATTCGGACTGGCTCTAGTATTCCGTTCAAAGGGGTCAGGACGATTGACGGCTTTTTCACGGCTAATGGATTTGATATTTCTAACCGTGGATACTGGGAGGACAAACCAATCCGAGAGGAAAGAAAAGAAATTACCTTAAAGCTTTGGGAGAATCGCAGCGTATTTGAAAGGCTTTATAATAATAAAGCTTTTCAAAACTTGAAAAAAACGGATTCGCGATTTCATATTTCATCAAAGGGCATCATCGTGTCTCTAAAGGACAGTAAACCAAAAATAATTTTAAATGGCGAATCCTTGTCGGTTCCGGATTGTACAGATTTCGTTTCTTATTTGGGCGGCGGCTGGTTGGAAGAATACGCTTATTTGTATTATCTGCCCAAGTTGATGGATAAAACTTTTTTTGATTTGAGAATAGGAATGTCCGTTGTTCGTTCTGGAGACGTGCTTAAACCAGGTGAAATGCCGACTGGCGAATTTGATTGTGTATTTACGGACGGCTACCGTTTGTTTATTGTGGAGTGTAAAGCCAGACCGATTACACAGGAGCATATTCAGAAACTGGAAAACAATTTAAAGACCTATGGGGGCATTGCAGCGAAGGGGATTTTTATCTCCACAGAGCCAGTTCATCCCGCTATTCGAGATCGTATTGACAGTTCAACGTCAATTCAATTGATATACCCTCAATAGTCTTGATTTTTGCTCTTTTTCGTTTTGCGGGTTAAAGTGAACCAGCCGAAAAAGAAGGGCGTCCACAAGATAAATCCAGTCGGAACCGTCAAACGCGCCCTGTCGTCAATTTCAAAGGTAATTTTAAATGGTTAATCGTAATTTGGCACACAATTTGGATGCTGCCTCAAGTCTTTCGGATTGGGAAGACGAACTCAATCAGGCGTTGGAAAATCGGGTTTTGGATGCTGCCTCAAGTCTTGCGGATTGGGAAGACGAACTCAATCACGCGTTGGAAAATCGGGTTTTGGATGATGCCTCAAGTCTTGCGGATTGGGAAGACGAACTCAATCAGGCGTTGGAAAATCGGGTTTTGGATGCAGGAAAAGAATGGCGTACTCCGGAAGATTTTGGTTCTAACCGTATCGTCGAAGGCATTATCGTCCGCATTGACAATGAATTCGTCTTGGTTGATATCGGAGCGAGGAACGAAGGCGCAATTAAACGCGACGAATGGACCGAAGATGAAGAAGCGCCTCAGGTTGGTCGGAGAGTCCGAGCTGTTATTGAAGAAGATGAAGATTCCGAAAAATCGCAACGCGACTGGATCATGCTCTCCAAGCGCAAGGCGGAACAGATCGAAGCGTGGGAAAACGTTTTGAAGCAGGTTCACGAGGGAGACGTTGTCGAAGGCATCGTAACCCGTAAAATCAGAGACGGTTTGCTGGTTGATGTGGGCGTCAATGTCTTTTTGCCGGCTGATCAGGTTGACATTCATCATACCAACATTACTGATTTTATTGGCAAGACAGTTCAGTGCGTCATTCAGAGAATTGACAATGCTCGCCGCACTATCTATGTCAGCCGCCGCGCCCTGATTGAAGAAGAACGCAAGGAACAGAAGAGTCGCTCTGAGCGTCAAAAAGATTCTTCTCCTTTAAGCAGCGCGGTAAATACGGCGCCAGCTTCCCCTAAATCGAACAATGACTCTGAAGCAAGATCCTTATTGCTTTTGATTCAAAACTGGCCCCATATTGTTCACGATGGCTGGATTCTTTACAGCGATCAAAAAAATGGCGGCGTGTATATGGTTCGTGAAAACGGAACAGATAAAACGGACATTCGAGAGTCATTTGGTTCTATTGCTCCGGATAAGTTTATCTCCGTTGTAGAAAATGGTTCCGACTGGGTTATTTTATATGACGCTAGAAATCACGGAACTAACGCTGCGGTCGTCCATATTCCGTAAACATTTCCATGTTGATATTGACTGAAACGTTTTCGTTCATTTTGTCCTGAAGTATTATGGGAAACAACGTTGATTACCGAGAAATCGTTCAGACGGTTACGTCCAATATTTTGGCTGGCGTTAAATCTCAGCTCGCATTCATGCAGCCGGGAATTGTCGACGACATTGTCAAAAGAATAGAAGCCTCTATTTAAATCTCTTTTGATTTGTTCGCCAATCCGCTGGGCGATATTCAGCAGAGATTGGCGCAGTTGGAACAAAAGATTGCCGGATCTTCAACCAAAATATCGCAAGTTCCGGCGCCTTCTACAAGCGGCGCGCCAAACACATCGTCCGTTTCGCCAAAATTGGGCGTTGACCCTCAAGCAAGCACATTGTTGCTCTTGATCCAGGACGGGCCTCATATTGTTCACAACGGCTGGATTATTTATCGTGATTGTATGAATGGCGGAACGTATATAGTTCGTGAAAACGGAACAGATAAAACGGATATTTCCAGTTTATTTATTCCCATCCTTTTCAGGGAGTTTAACTGTGTCGTTGAAAATGGTTCCGACTGGATTATTAAATACAACGGAAATCTTACCGCGGTCATTCGCATGTCGTAAAATTTATGGTTTTGAATTGTTAAGCTTTTTCTTTGCTGTCAAACATGCTCCATGAATAATTCAAAGTGGGTTTTTAGAAGTTCATTCAAGCGCCCAATGAACGAAAGACAGAACTAATACAATTCTATTGGCTATTTAGCGGTTTATTTTATCCTTTCTCATTGATCCAGTTGAATTGCCCCCTTTTCAATATTTTTAAAATTGGTATTATATATTAAAACGTTTTATCAACCCAAGGAGGAATTCAGCCATGACTATAATGGCGTTTCAGTACAAAGTTGTTTCAGAAGCCCCGATTCTGGTTGCATATAACAGAGATGAACATATAGAACGCCAATCGCAGGCGCCGAAGATTCAGTCTGGACGTCCGCGTGTGATTTGCGGCATTGACCGTAAAAGCGGCGGTACATGGTTTGGCGTGAATCAGCATTCGATGTTTTGCTGTTGTCTTAACAGATTTAAAAAGGACGTCCCGTTTAATCCGCGCTCTCGCGGTTTGTTGTGTCGAGAACTGCTCAATTGTCATTCCGCTCAGGACGCGGCGCAAATGGCTGTGTCGGAACTGGAAACAGGATCGTACGCCGGCGTTAATTACGTTGTAGGCGATATGCATTCCGCGCATTGCATTTACGGCGGAAACAAGGTTGAATGTCTCGATATTCAGCCTGGGCTTCATATCTTTTCCAACGGAAATATGGACGATCCCAATGACGAGTTGCAGGACTTCTGCCGCCGTCAGCTTACGCTGTCGCGTCTGGATACGTCCGTCGCGTTCCTTGCGGTTTCCAGCAGAACGTTTTCCCGCAAGGCGGAATTTCCCGGTCGAAAGTCTCTCATTTTAGAGGGCGAACCTTATCAGACCGTTTCGTCGATTTTGCTGTCGCTGACAGCCAGTAAACACGGCGCGATTCTTCAGTACGCTCCCGGCAACCCCGGCGACGTCAATTATGACGACAACTCCGCTCTGCTGCGTCAAGTGCTCTCGACGGACAGAAGCTCTGTAAACCGTCCGCAAAAGCCCAGCAGCGAAGAATAGTCTTCCTGTAAATTCAAACACAGAAAATTAAACCGCAGTTTCAAATCCATGCTAGAAACTGCGGTTATTTCAAAAGCAATATTTCTATTATATTGTTCAGATAAAATTGGTGAGACAGACGGTTCTCTCTAAATAAGCAAAGGGAAACTTACAGGTCGAAGACGTCCTTTTCTGTTTCAACGGGCTCTTCTTTGGCTTTTTGAAGCTCTTCGCCGATAGCTCGTTTGAGCTCGTTAAGTCCCTGACCAGTTACGGAGGAGATGAGCAGAACGGGTTTTTGAGCGTATTCTTCCAGTTCTTTTTGGACGTCTTGAGCTCCGGGCAGTTCCGCTTTGGTAACGACGAGGATTTCCGGCCGCTGGCAGAGTTCCTCTTTGTACAGTTCCAGTTCTTTGCGGATATTTTTGTAATTGTCCAGAGCCGTTGTACCGTCCATGGGGTCGGGTTCAACCAGATGGACGATAATTCCCGCTCGTTCGATGTGTCGAAGGAACTCGTGCCCCAGCCCAACGCCTTGCGACGCGCCTTCGATCAGTCCGGGAATGTCCGCCATGAAAAAGCCGTGGTCATAATCAATTTGAACCCGTCCGAGGTTGGGGATTTTGGTTGTAAACGGGTACGACGCGATTTCCGGCCGCGCGGACGACAGTCTTGAAAGCAGCGTGCTCTTTCCGGCGTTTGGCTTTCCAACCAGCCCGACGTCGGCAATAACCTTCAATTCCAGAATCAGATTGCGCTGTTCGCCTTCCGTTCCCGGGGTGCAAATTCTGGGAGCGCGGTTCTGCGCCGTTTTGAATCGCACGTTCCCCTTGCCGCCGACTCCGCCTTTGGCGACGTTGACCATATCGCCGGGCTTGACAAGGTCTTGCAAGACAAAGTCGTTATCCGCGTCTCGGACAACGGTTCCGACCGGGACGGAAATATAGAGGTCTTCCGCGTTGGCGCCGGTGCAGTTGTCGCCAGCTCCCGGACGTCCGTTTTGAGCGCGGATAAACTTTTGGTGAGACAGGCTTTCCAGCGTGTTCATTCCGTCAGTTGCGACCAGAAAAATCGAGCCGCCCCGTCCGCCGTCGCCGCCGTCAGGTCCGCCTTTGGGAACGTACTTTTCCCGTAAAAAACTGACGCAGCCGTCGCCGCCGCGGCCTGCTGACACTTTAATTGTAACTTTATCTACAAACATGGTTTGACAACCTATTATAAACAGAAAAATGCACCTTATTATTCAATTAATATTGTATTACGTTTGATTAAACTCTATTGCTCGATTGTACTCGAAAAATCTTTGACGTCAATAGGGCGTATAATCGTTAAAGTTTATCTGTTTTGACTAATCGGAATAATTAACATAATCATAATGTTTGGAAATTTTGTCAGAATGGGAGTAATCCATCTTAAGTGAAGACTCGTTAAATACCGATAGTCCAATCGTAAAGGAATGCTTGTGCAAGTTAATCCAGAACGTAAGCAAGCGTTATCGATACAATGGGTATGTAGTTTTGAACAAAATGGATTTTGTCGAAACATCCAACAAAGAAATTCAATCGTAAGGTTGCCAAACGCTTTTCCCAGGCTCTTGGAAAAGGGGTTTTCCTTGAGACGGGAACGTTTGAATTCCAACATTCATTCGTATTCGTTGGCGTTTTTCCTCGATGAATTTCAAACTCGAATTGTCCAATTCCGCAATTCGTTTAAATTTCTACAAGGAGATTTTTCAATGAAGAAATCATTTTTGTTTATTTTAGCCTTAGCGATAGTCTCGATCGGCGTCAGTTACGCCGCGGATTGTGACGTTGCCGCGCCTTCTTGCGCTCCCGCGCCGACTTGTGGATGTGCGAAATGCGGAAACGTTTTTTCTGGCATGTTTGAATGCTGCAATAACCGTTGCGCTCAACAGCCCGCCTGCTCAAATTGTGGAAGCCCCGCTAACTCCTGCTGCTGCAATAAGGTAGGCTGCAATCCTTGCAGACCTTGCTTCGCTCCGTTGTTCCAGCCTCGCTGCACGTATACAAAACCCGCTTGCAAGAGCGACTGGTATCCTGGAAAGAATCTTGGCATTTTGTGCTGCCTGTTTGGTTCGCCTTGCTGCGATCCTTGCGCTCCGAAATGCGGTTGCGGATCTCCGGCGTGCAACTCCTGCAATCCTTGCGCTCCGAAATGCGCACCGGCGGCTCCGGCTTGCGGATGCGGCGCTCCGAAATGCAACACCTGCGATCCCTGCAACTCCTGCACCGTTGGAAATCGCTGCGGAAAATTGAGCTGCGGTTTCTGTGGCGCGAAAGCTGCTTGCGCTCCTTCCTCTTGCGCTCCCGCCGCTGCCCCGACTCCTGCGGATCCCGCTGCTCCTGTTGACGCTGCTCCAGCTGCTCCCGCTCCCGTTGCTGCTTGCGCCCCGGCGACCTGCTCGCCTTGCGCTGCCCCGGCAACTTGCGCCCCGGCAACTTGCGCTCCTTCCTGCAATCCCTGCGCTCCGGTAACTCGTTGCGAAGTTAACTGCGGTATTGTTGAGGAATGGTATCCTGGAAAAGGCATTATCAACTTTTTCAGAGTTTTGACGGCTGCCAGCTGCCTGAATACGCCTTGCGGATGCGGCGCCCCGACTTGCAACTCCTGCAATCCCTGCGCTCCGAAATGCGCTCCGACAGCTCCAGCTTGTGGCTGCGGCGCCCCGAAATGCAATACCTGCGATCCTTGCGCTCCGAAATGCGCTCCGGTCGCCAGCTGCGAACCGCGTAAAGCCTGCTGCGAATTCCGTCCTTTTGGCGGTCTGTTTGCTGACCTGTTCGCTTGCAATTGCTGTGATCCCTGCGCTCCGAAGTGCGGTTGCGGAACCCCGGCGTGCAACTCCTGCAATCCCTGCGCTCCGAAATGCGGTCCGGTTTGCAATCCCTGCGCTCCGAAATGCGCTCCGACTTGCAATCCCTGCACTCCGAAATGCGCCACGGCCAGCCCCTGCGCCGCCGCTGCTGAAGCTTGCGCTCCGGCAGCCGTTGCTCCCGCTGCGAGTGTAGCTTGCCAACCGGCTTCTGAAGCTGCGCCTACGCCAGCTCCGAAAGCAATTCTTCCCGAACCGAATGATTCCGTTAACTCGAAATCAATCCTCTCGCCGTCTGAAATGAGCACGGCTTCACTGGGAAGCATTACAGAATGAGTTATAAGTAACTAACAATAGAACGGCGCTTCGGCGCCGTTTTTTTGTAGGGGTTTAGCGGTTAGGATGCAACGCTTTCCGCTAAATCCTGTTGTTTTATAAGTTCTTTGCCTTTAATCTGGCGCTTGAAAAGAGAAATCTGACTGTTTTTCTTTAGAAATTTTAAAAAAACGCCTCCCGGGTCTTGCAAAAGCATTTCAATCGAGTAAAATGATAATAACTATTCAATATTGTCATTTACAACTCGTATAAATTTATCACTTTTTTTAAGGAGAAGCGTTTATGGCTCGACCCGTTACAATGTTTACCGGTCAGTGGGCGGATATTCCGTGCGAAGAACTGGCTCAGAAATTTCAGGAATTTGGCTTTGACGGCATGGAACTGTGCTGCTGGGGCGACCACTTCGACGTTCACAAGGCGTTGGAAGATCCCAACTACTGCGATGAAAAGCACGCTCAGCTGGAACGCTACGGTCAGAAATGCTACGCGATTAGCAACCACCTTCGCGGTCAGTGCGTTCTGGACAAAATCGACGAACGCCACAAGGGCTTCCTGCCGGCAGAGGTTTGGGGCGACGGCGATCCGGACGGAGTCAACCAGCGCGCCGCTGAAGAAATGAAGCGCACCGCTCGCGCCGCTCAGAAGTTCGGCGTCAAGGTTGTCAACGGATTCACCGGTTCGAGCATTTGGCAGTGGATTTACTCCTTCCCGCCGGTAACTCCGCAGCAGATTCAGGAAGGCTACGACCTGTTTGCCGAACGCTGGAATCCGATTCTGGACGTCTTTGGCGAATGCGGCGTCAAGTTCGCGCTGGAAGTTCACCCGACGGAAATCGCGTTCGACATTTACTCCGCCAAACGCGCTTTGGAAGCGGTCAACTACCGCCCGGAATTCGGCTTCAACTTTGACCCCAGCCACCTGATTTGGCAAGGAATCGACCCCGTCGAATTCATTCGCGAATTCCCGGATCGCATTTTCCACTGCCACATCAAAGACGCTATCGTCAACCTCAACGGCAAGACGGGCATTCTCGGTTCTCACCTGGAATTCGGCGATCCTCGCCGCGGTTGGGAATTCCGCTCGGTTGGCCGCGGCGGCGTCAACTTCGAGGAAATCATTCGCGCTCTCAACGCCATCCATTACGATGGCCCGCTGTCTGTTGAATGGGAAGATTCCGGCATGCAGCGCGATCAAGGCGCCATGGAATCCCTCCAGTACATTCGCGACAACCTGCAGTTCAGCCCGTCGGACATCGCGTTCGACTCTGCGTTCGACAAGCAGGACGTCTGATACTAATTTCATGAATTGGGAGCCTCGTTTGTTCCCGTAAGATTCACGTAAAAAACAAAAACGCTCTGGCTGTGTTTTAGTCAGAGCGCTTTTTCATTTGACATCGTCTTAACGAGTTTTAGCAGGAAGGAATTGTCATGAGTTCACCAATCACACCGTCTTCTTCCGATCAGAATGGCATCGAAGAAACCAATCCTGTTTATTCTAACGAGGATTCCCCTCTGGATGAATCTTATAATGAAGACGAGCAAGATTTTCCAGAGGTTTGCTATTGTGTGCCAAACGCTGTCTATGCAGTGTTATATAAAACAATATCTGTAACAATGTTGATAATAGGCGTTGTCATGCTTTTCCGCGAATCCGATAGAATGTTTGGATTTGTCCTTTTAGCGACAGCAATAGCGTTCAACTGGATCTTTGGTTATTTAAGCGTTCTGCCCATATTTTTCCCGGTCAAATTGTCTGTAAGTAAAAATGGCATTACGTGCAATCAAATTTCGTCAAATACTCTTTTGTGGAACAGTATTTCCAATATTGAGAATGACATATCATTAGTCAGAGTGCATTCCTCTCCGATTTGGGCAATTACAAAAATAAATATTACCCTCAAACATGGGGAAAAGCACAAGCTTCGCTTGTATTTTAGCGATGAAAATGATGCGCAGGAGTGTTGTTTAACAATCCAGACATACTTTAGAAGATTTCAGTAGTTAAATCCCGGAAGAAATAAAGGACAGACATAAGCAATATAATCCGTAATTCACAGGATAGGATGCGTATAGAAGCATTATTCGCCAGTCCAAAAGAAGTTTGATTATATAAAAACGTCTGAGGCTTTCATGAAAATCCATGAAAACCACAGACGCTTTTTTAATGATTGCTCAATGATTCTTGTTTAACGATTTCCAAACGAACCCGATCCGTTGGTGGAACTTGTCGAGCTGGTTGAGGACGAAGTTGTCGTCGTTGTCGCAGCAGCAGGGCGGGGCGTGGTCGTCGTTTCTGTTTCAATGCGTGACATCTCAGCCGCGTTGCGATTCTTCAACCTGGCGTCGTACGCGCTTTGAGCGGAAAGCAGCGTCAGGAAGAACGCGATTGAGCCGATGCACAGGTCAATTCCGAACAGGAAGCCGGAAACCCAAGGGACGTCAAAGGCGGAAATCCAGGCAATGACGATTCCCAAACCGGCGGAAATGATGCCGCTGATGAACATGAACGTGTACGAAAAAGTCGAATAGCGCGGGAACGAGAACAGCTTCATCACGCCTTCAAACAGGAAGTACAATCCCAAAATGAGGGAGAATACGAACAGCCCGATGCTGGGGGTGAAGTACATCAAAATTCCCGATGCAATGCCCAGTCCGCCGACGGCAGCGAGCATGACGCGATTCAAAGCCGGCGGCCATTCAAAGGACATTAAAATGAACGTCGCGCCTGCAATAATCATCAGCGTGCCGATGTACATCGGGGCGACGGCTCCGAAAAACGCCGGAGAAATGATTCCCAATACGCCCAGCGCCAGAAGGACGATTATAGTCATCAGAGACAGCGGCGTAACGTGTGGATGTTCCATCCCAGCCAGCCGATTCTCAATCCACTCTTCGGCGCGGCGGTCAGCGTTTTCCATGATGCTGTAAACATTGTTGTTGGTTGTCATAACAAACCCTTCCTTAAAATTAGAAAAATGATATAAGGCCGACAGGCTCTCGCCGCCTGGTTCGCCGGACTGTTATAATCCGACCGCCTTGTGAATTCTGCAATAATCATAGAAATGGAGTCAAGGACTGAAATAAGAAAAATCCGAAAGAAGGGAATGGATTCGTCAATTTACGCAGTTTTCTGCTCCCCGTCTTGACTTTGTCTTTCCGCTCTGCTATTCTAAATGTATAAACGTTGAATTTTTATCCCACCCATTAAAATAACAGGACATTCCCGCCATGAAAAGAATCGCGATCTTTGTTTTGAGTTTGTTGTTGAGTCTGACGTCTGCCGTGGCGCAGGAACAGACGATTGAAGTCAACCGAATTGTGGGCGACGACTTTGTAACAGGAAAAACGCCGGACGTTTCCAGCGGCGCGTTTACGTTTGCCATGCGGGTTAAGCTGCTTGGTCAGGCGGAATCGAAGGGGAACGGCGACGGGCTGGGAATGCTCTTTTCGGTCGCCAGCGGCTATTTCGACGGCATTCGCGCTCATTACAGCTGGATCAGTCATCAGGTTACGTTCCAGATTGGGAAACAGCCGTCTGCGACCAGTCTTCGTTCTAACAGGACGATTCTGCCCGGCGTGTTTCACGATGTCGTTTGCACGTATGATGGCAAGACGATGAGAATCTGGCTGGACGGCGCTCTCGCCGGCGAAATGGAATACGGCGGGGAGTTGAATTCGAAGGGCGCGCCGATTAAAGTCGGAAACGGCGGGTACGGCGTCGGGGCGAATCGCATGTACGTCGATTGCCTGAAATTCTATCCGCGAGCGCTGACGGAACAGGAAATCGTCGCTCGATTTGAAAACGAGTTCCCGGAACAGGAAAAGAAGGCGCTGGCTCTGTTACAACAATACGCGCCGGTCTTTGGGGCGTATAACGCAACGCTGAATAAAGACGCCTTGGAATGCCTGCTCAATCAGCCGGGACTGCCGGAAGAACTGCGTAACAAAATTCAGAGCGACTATTTATTCAGCTTCGGGACGGAAAGTCAGAAAGCCCAGTCTGCAAAAGAGGACGCGGAAAAGCTGC
This sequence comes from Thermoguttaceae bacterium, assembly GCA_045586185.1. GTDB lineage: Bacteria > Planctomycetota > Planctomycetia > Pirellulales > Thermoguttaceae > RUG11551. Next base: position 41,613 of record JAZMZV010000225.1, read on the forward strand.
TTTCGTCGACCGATTCCGAACCGACCAGACCTCAAGATCAGGCGAAGCTGGTCAGTCGGCTGTGGAGCGCTGCTCGTCAGCTTGAACAGACCAATCAGACGGAACTGCTCAATCAACTCAAGGAGAAGTTCCCGAAAGCGTTTTCTGAACGCGACGAAATCGACAAGTTGATTCAAAGCGCTGAACGGTTGAGAGAATTGGAACGAAAAGCTCTCGAACAGGAAAAGAGCGTCGTTTCGCGGTCGCCCCAATATACGATTTACGTTTCGACGTCTGGAACAGACGCCAATCCCGGGACGCCGTCCGCGCCGACAACGCTCAACAACGCTCTGGTTTTGGCGAAGACATGGCAGAACGACAATCCCGGGCAGACGGTTGAAATCGCTCTGCTCGGCGGGACGTATTACATCGACCAAACCGTCAATCTGAACGAACTGCAAAACGTTGTAATCGCTTCCGCCAACGGACAACGGGCGGTTCTGACCGGGGCGAAGACGCTGACGCGGTTCCAGCCTGTTACAGATAAAGACGTTCTCAAGCGTCTGCCGGAGTCCGTTCGCGGCAAGGTTTTGGAATGCGATCTCAAGGCGGCGGGCGTTACAGATTTCGGTCAGCTTCGACCTCGCGGCTACGGCGTCGGCGATACGGTCAACCCGGTTCCCAGCCTGTACGTCAACGGGGAAGCGCAGACGTTGGCGCGATACCCCAACGCCGGGGAAGAACCGCTGAAATTCGGCGCGGTTGAAGGGAATTCGTTTGGATACGACTTCGACCGCCCGGAAAAATGGCGGCTGTCGGACAACCCGGACGAGAACGACGTCTGGGCGAACGGTCTGTTTACCTGGGAATGGGCGTCGCACATTAAAAAAGTCCAAATCGACAGAGAAAAGAAGACGATGTCCGTCAACGGCGTGAATCTGACCGGACGGTTCCATTACTATCTTATCAACATTTTGGAAGAGCTGGACAGTCCGGGGGAATACTATGTTGACCGTCAGCGGGGAACGCTGTATTATCTTCCCGCCGTCGATCAGCTTGACGCTGCCGGGCGTTTTACAGCGACAGTCGAGTTTTCCGTTCTGAACGAACGACTGTTTCATCTGACGAACTGCGAGAACGTCGTATTGAAAAATCTGACTTTAAAGAACAGTCGGGAATCGGGCGTTTTGATGGAAAATTGCTTACACTGCTATGTAACAAATTCTACGATAGAACAGCTCGGCGGGAACGCGGCGATTCTTCGCGGCGGTATGCTATGCGGCGTTCTGAATTGTCGTATTCGTGAAATGGGAGCGTCCGGCGTTCGCCTTTCCGGCGGCGACCGTTCGACGCTTGCGCCGGCTTGTCATATTGTTCACAACTGTGAAATCAGCGACTTCTCCCGCATCGACCGCGCTTACGCTCCCGCCGTTCATACATCGGGCTGCGGGTTTGTTATAACCAACAATCTGGTTTACGATTCGCCGCACCACGCCTTTAGAACGGACGGCAACGACATTTATGTTGCTCGGAACGAGGTTCATTCGGTCGTTTACGAGTTCAGCGATCAGGCGGGAATTGACGTCTACGGCAACCCAACCTATCGCGGTATTGTTATTGAAAAGAATTTCTGGCACGACATCAAGGGTTTGGACGCCCGGTGCGGTCAGGCGGGAATTCGTCTCGACGATGCCATTTCCGGCGTTGTTATGATGGAAAACGTCTTTTATCGCTGTTCCGGCGGCATGTTCGGTGGAATCCAGATTCACGGCGGGCACGACAACGTCTGCTATCAAAACGTCTTTGTCGATTGCAATATCGCGTTCAGCTTCAGCCCGTGGTACAATTCGCGTTATTCAGAGTTCATAGAAAGAACGTCGCAATACGTTCAAAACCCGCTGTATCAGAAAAAATATCCGACGATGGATCGAATTGATCAGACGTTCAACAGAAACTATATTCTCGAAAACTTCGCGATTAACTGCAAGACGTTCCAGAGAAACGGGGACTGGAACGTTTATCTTGACAACGCCTTTTCGACGCCGAACGTTCCCGCTCCAGCCGGCACGCCGTTCAACCGCCGCGAATGGATTAAAACCGTCCCCGACGTCCCGAGTTTGGAGGGCGTAGGAATTAGACAATAGAGCGTTACATCTTTTCCAGTTCCATTTTTCTCTGTTTCCAGTCTGGAATGAGAACATGGAGGAAATTGTAAAAATCGCGGTTGTGGTTGGTGAACAGGAAGTGGCAAAACTCGTGCGTTACAACGTATTCAATACAGGACTTCGGCGCGGCGAGCAATCGGGAATTGAGCGTAATAATCCCGCGTTTGGGCTGGCATGATCCCCAGCGCGTGTTCATGTCGCGAATATGAATAACGGGCATGGGGACATCGTACTTTCGGAATGACGGGTAGACCGCATTGACTATTTCCATGAACGTTTTTTTGCGGAGGTCGTCCAGATACTGGTCTAACAACCGCTTTTTCGTTTTGACGTCGTTTTTGTCCGGGACGGTCAGAAAGATGAATACACCGTCTGAACGAACGCTTTCTTCCGAGCCGGTTTCAACTTTTAGTCGTTGATCCCGTCCCAAAATGCGAACGGTTTCGCCGCTGACGAATTTCAACGGCGGCGCGAGATAAAAATTGCGCCGTTTAATCCGAAGCAGTTCTTTGAGAATGAATTCGCCCCGTTCTGTTACATACTGAACAATCTGTTCTTCAGGACAGTCTTTGTCGGCGGAAACGTACACCGTTCCATCGGGACGAATTCTCAAATTGACGTTCTTAACCGTCTTTCGTTCCAGAAGAAACGAAATCGGGGTTTGGTTATACATAGCCGTCATGGGCTGCTGCAGCGTTTGAGTCGTTTGGGAATTCATGGCAAATCTACGCTCCTTTAGAATCTGCGCTGGGCGACGGACAACACGTTTTCAATAACTTTGTCAATCAGGTCGAAGGAAATCTCCATGCCGCTGTCGATGTACTCATAAAACAAATTGTCAATATCCTGTTTAATGCGGTTGTGAATGGTCTGATTGTTTCTCCAGTCAACCTGGCTGTTGTCGGCGATGATTTTGGAAATGCGTTCGGAAATTTCCGCCGTCTTGTCAGGGGAAATCTTCTTTTCCAGTTCGTTGTCGAACAGGGAGCTTATAACGCCGTAAAACGCCTGAGCGTGAATGTTGTTTTTGATCCGGTCAGGATACTGCACGCGGGATTTCCCGGCGGTGAAGTCTGCCAAAATTTTGAGCATTCGTTCATAATATTCTTTATCGCTGATAACCAGATTGCGGAACGCTTCCAAAACGTCTTCGATGCGTTTGGAGAAGCTGTCGTAAAAAGCGGGATTTTCCTCTCGCCGCTGATGAATGTTCCGGTTGAGGTTATGGACGATGGCGTCCGCTTTGGCGCGCGCGGAGCCAAGAGCGCTCAGTTCTTCGACGAACGCGTCCCGATCAAAAATATTGACGGGATTCGTTATGCGTTTCAGACCTGAAACCGACATGTACGTGTCGAGCAGATTTTGCATCTTCGATTCGTACTCGCTGTTGTCGATGGCGTCGCAGTACCGAATTTTTACGCTTCGCCGGATTTTGGAACAGTAGGTAAAGAAATCCTGGTATTTCTGACATTCGTCGCGGGGAATGGAATTGTACGCCCGGGGCGAATTGAGAACGATTGCCAGTTTTCTGCCCAGTTCGCAAAGACGCTTGTAAAACTCTTTGCGGATTGAATCGTCTGCCAAAAAGACCTCGACCTGTTCAGCGTCCAGTATGTTGGAAACCGGTTCCAGCAATTCCAGAAGCTGAGTATACGCCTGACGCAGTTGTGGAACGGCGGTGCAAATATCGACGGCAAGCCCTTTCAGGTCGCGAGCGTCAAAACCTTCCAGCGCGCGGCCGCTGTAAGCGTTCAGCGCGTCGCCCAGTTCGTGAATCAAATGCCGATAGTCGACAATCAGTCCGTAGTCTTTGCCCTCGTGAAGACGGTTGGTTCGGGCGATCGCCTGTAACAGACCGTGTTCTTTGAGGTCTTTGTCGATATACAGAACCTGGCATAGCGGCGCGTCGAAACCGGTCAGCAGTTTGCTGCAGACGATAAGAATGTCAATCTCGCCGTCGATAAATTGTTTTTTAATCTCGGATTCGTATGTATCTTCGTTCCTGTACTGCTCCATCATTTTTTTCCAGAACAGCTGGACGTTCCCGTCGGTCTCCTCGGAATCGTCGTCCGGATTTTCGCGCATTTCCGGCTGGGAAATAACGACGGCGCACTTCAAGCCGCCCAGTCTTTCAAAACATTCCAGATAGCGGATGGCGTCCCGTTTGAAGTTGGTTGCCAGCATTGCCTTGAATCCGGTTTGTTTGACGTTGGAAATAAAGTGATTGTAAATATCCAGCGAAATGCGGCGAATTCGTTCTGACGCGGACGTCAGGCGTTCCAATGCGCTCCATTTTCGTTTTAGATCGTTTTTCTGCCGGTCTGACAGATAACGAGTCATTTCTTCAAACCAATGGTCGATATTTTCGCGGTCAACAGACTGGTCGACAAACCGTCCGTCGTAGATGAGCGGTAAAACGGCTCTGTCGTTGACGCCGTCAAGAATGGTGTACTGGTGAATCAACCCGCCGAATTGTCTCATGGTGTTTCTTTCGCTTTTCATCAGCGGCGTGCCGGTAAACCCTATGTAACAGCCGTTGGGGAACACGGTTCGCATTTTTGTTGCCAGTAAACCGTAGTTGCTTCGGTGGCTTTCGTCAACCAGAATAAAGACGTTTTGCGACGGACTGATTACCGCATTTTGTTCCACCCAGGCGAATTTGTTGATCAGCGCCGTTATGACGTCGCTGCGGTCTTCTTTAAGCAGGTTGGCAAGACCGCGGCCGCTTTCCGCTCGGGCGGGCTGAAGTCTGGTATGGGAAAAAGTTAACGCAATTTGAACGTCCAGTTCTTTTCGGTCTGTTACGACGACTACGCGAGGGGAATTCGGGATTTCCATCAACAGGCGTTTTGTCAGCATAACCATCGTCAGGCTTTTGCCGCTGCCTTGCGTGTGCCAAACGACTCCGCCCTGACGGTTTCCGTTGGGTACAGTCTGTTTAACTGTGTTGAGAACGGCTTGAACTGCAAAATACTGCTGGTATCGGCAAATCTTTTTGATTTTGCCGTCGTAGAGAATAAAATACCGAATAAACTCCATAACTCGCTGACGCGTCAGGAGAGAAACGAGCGTCATGTCCTGCGGCGTTGCCTCACGGTCAGGAACAAGCCGGGCGAGTTCCGAATTCAAAAACTGTTTGTCTTCCTCTTTCCATTCCATCCAGAATTCACGCGTCGCGCCTGTTGTGGCGTACGTTATATGATGTTTATTGGTTGCAATGAGAATTTGAGTGTAGCGGAACAGTTGGGGAATGTAATCCGGCTTTTGATTTCTCAAATGCTGGTCGATAGCGGCGGTGTGCGGAATCGACGGGTTTTTACATTCAATAGCCGCAAACGGTATCCCGTTGATAAACGCGACGATGTCAACTCGAGGGCTTTGCAGACCGTCCTGAGAATTGACCGTAAACTCGCGCGTAACGTGAAAGACGTTATTGTCCAGATTATTCCAGTCAATATAATGAAAATCGAAATACTGCGACTTGCCTTCGTCGACGAACTCCGGAAAGCTTTTTCCCAGCAGAAGGGCGTCGTAGACTTTTTCGCTCGAGGCGATAAGACCCTCTGCCGATGGAATTTCCAGTTCTGTGATCGCGCGTTCAATATTGTTTTCAGAAAACCGCTTTTCCGTTCCGCCGAAGGAATAGCTGTTGATTCGACGAAGCTGTTCCCGCAAAACGTCTTTGAGCAGAACGTTATAACAGCTGTCTCGCTGACGAGTGCTTTCAGCCGGGGAAAGTTCTATGTACCCCATTCTTTTCAGCAGTTCGATAGCCGGATTCCGGCTTTCTCTATTCTCCCATGGATCATAAGGCATAGTAAAAATCTCCTGTTTGTTAAGTGTATATTGGTTGAGCTCGGCAGGCGTTAAAGTTCTTCAACGCGAACCAGACCGGTGAGAAGCATCTGCATGAGCGCTTTTTTGCGAAGCTTCTCCTGTTCCAACTCCTGTTCCAGTAACGACAACTCCTCGTCCGCCGTCGATAAGATTTCCGCGATCGCCTCCTGCTCAGGAAGAGGAGGAAGGGGAATAGTTACATTGTAAAACTCTTTTTCATTGATATTTAACAAACCATCGTTTCTTACTCCAAAATTAATTAAACGATATAACTGTTTATTCAAATATCCATGTAAAAACAGTTGTTTATAAAACATGTAATTACACTCGTTTTTAAATCTAAACGAAATAAATACGTCTGGAACTGCTCCAATATCTCTATCTTCAAGCGGATAGATACAACCTTGTGGATAGTTCTTAGAATTACCTTTGTTGTATGAAAAATCATGCCTGTGTAACACTGTATACTTGCGATATTGAGCGCCTGCAATCTGACGCCCAAATTTTTCAGCCTGATTGACAAAGCCAATATTAGCAGAAATGCTGAGAACTTCAATATCTCGTTCTCCTACTTGTTCAACTATACGTTCTGTTGCGTTTCTCAAACGTACATTCTTCCATTTTTCTTTGAATCCCGGGAGGCGAATTCTTCCGGTAAGCAGCGTTTGCATGAGGTATTTCTTCTGCTTGCGCTTTTCCTCAATGAGACGTTGTTTCAAGTCAATTAACCTGTCCTGCTGCGTTAAAATCTCTGCAATCGCTTCCTGCTCAGGAAGAGGAGGAACAAGTAAAAATGAATTAAAGAAATCGGAAATGGACATATTCAGTAAACCGTGATTTCGAGCGCCCTCTTCTGCAATTGCTTTAATTTCACGATTGTGCATTCCGCCTTCAAAATAATGCTCATAAAAATCTGGGCAAGAGTTTTGGTCGGTAGGCGTAAAACAAATATACAGCGGCGAAACAATTCCCGTTTCATAGGCGACAAGCGGTTTAATAGCCCCAAAAGGATATCCCGTTGAATAACTCTTGTTGTATGCAAAATCGCCTTTTCTTAATAGAAAGTAGTTGGTCTTGTTTTCGCTGGCAATACTTTTATTAAAAAAAGATTCCTGATTAACAAGCCCATATTGCGCTGAAATCGTTAATACATTACTGTTGTTGATATCGTTCCTTCTTGTAATTCTGGAAAACAAAGAATTAAAGGGTTTTATTTTCCAGTTGTCCGGTATAGTACCCCACTTGGTTTTTTTGTATCCTTTTGGCGTTTTTCCGCTTTGAATGGCTTCGATTCGTTTTTGTATGGTTGAGTTCATGATTGTTTCCTTGTTTGTTGTGTTGAGTGAATGGGGAAAAGCCCCCGTGGGGCGGGGAGTGCGGCGGCTTGCCGCCGCCTTGTCCTGCGTGTTACAAAAACTCTTATGATTTCTGGTTGTGTCGTAGTACGTACGCGGGGCGTTGGTGAAGGCGGCGCCTATGGGCGCCGCACTCCCCGAAAATGTTACAGCAACGCGTCTGCCTCTGTAACAGATTATCTACTGGCGCCGCTCTCCCTGAATATGTTACAGTCCCAGTTTGTCCAGGAACGATTTCATTTTTTTCTGGACGTCTGACAGTTCCGATTCGATTTTTTCGATGTTCTTTTTGACCTGATCGATGTCGACCAGCGGTTCTTCTTCAAACGTGTTGACGTATCGAGGAATATTCAAATTGAATTCGTTGTCACGGATTTCGTCTTGGGAAGCGACGTAAGCGAACTTATCTACGTTCTTTCTGGCTCTGTATGCCTGAACGATTCTGTCAATGTCTTCGTCGCGGAGGAAGTTCTGATTTTTGCCCTTTTCGTAGTAGCCGTCGCCGGAAGCGTCAATAAACAGAACGTCGCGGCTGGTTCGATTCTTTTTGAAAATCAGAATGCAGGCGGGGATGCCGGTTCCGTAAAACAGGTTGGCAGGCAGTCCAATAACCGCGTCGAGCAAATTGTATTCAATCAGCTTTTGACGGATTTTGCCTTCAGCCGCGCCGCGGAACAGAACGCCGTGCGGCAGTACGATTCCCATGCGTCCGTTTTCGGCGTCGAGAGAGTTTATCATGTGCAGTACAAAGGCGTAGTCGCCTTTAGACGTCGGAGGAACGCCGAATTCAAAACGACGCCATCGGTCGAGTTCCGGATCCATCTTCTTCGGTTTGTCTTTGCCGATAATTTGAGCGTCTGCCATGAACCCGGAATCCCATTTATCCAAACTAAAGGGCGGATTGGCAATGACGACCTGAAATTTCATCAGCTGATCGTTCTCGATGTTTTGCGGGTTGGAAAGCGTGTCGCCAGACCAAATCGTCGCGTCGTCGATGTTGTGAAGGAACATGTTCATTTTGCACAGCGACCAGGTTTGCGAGTTGACTTCCTGTCCGTAGAGGGCGAATTTCCCGCTTTGAATCTGCTTTGCCGCTTTGAGCAGAAGCCCGCCGCTGCCGCAGGTTGGGTCGTAAATGCGGTCGTTTTCTTTGGGAGCGACCAGTTGAGCAATCAGCGTGGAAACCTGGCTGGGAGTAAAGAACTCTCCGCCTTTTTTGCCGGCGTCGGAAGCGAAATTGGCGATCATGTACTCGTAGCTGTCGCCGATGATGTCTGCCGATCCCAGCTGGCTGGGACGAAGATCCAGCGTGTGGAAATCTTCGAGCAGATTTTTCAGAATCGCGTTTTTCTGTCGCACTTCGCCGAAGTCGAGTTCTGAATTGAAGTCAATGGCGCGAAAGACGCCGCGCAGTTTCGCGCTGTTCGCCTCTTCGATTCCGCTTAAGGCGACGTTGATTTTCTGACCGATGTCGGGATCGGAACGATGGTCGTAAAGGTAATCGAACGTCGTTTTGGGGTCAAGCTGAAATCGTTCCCGCTGCATGGCTCGGGCGATTCGATCCTGTTTGCCGTTGTACTGCTTTTCGTACTTTAAGTAAATCTCTTTTGAGCAGTCGCTGAGGAACTTCACGAACAGCATAATCAGAATAAAGTCTTTGTATCGGGAAGAGTCAATCTTGCCGCGGAACGTGTCGCACGCTTTCCACAATACCTGTTCAATATCGTTTCTGGTTGTCATGTTAAAAACTCCTTGTCCTTATAATCGTTTCATAATGTTATTGTACAGCATTTCCCTGGCGTCTGCAAGCTGTCTGAGCAGATCAACTTCTTTTTTCGCCAGAGCGTTGAATTCCGTCAGCTTCCGCTGATATGAAATCGGCGGCAGCGGAACGCGCAGTCTCTTTAGCTGCTGGGCGCCAATGGGCGCAAGCAGGTATCCGGTCGACTCTCTGTAAAGCGCCTGCTGAACTTTAGCGGTGTTGATATGCCAGGCGAGGTATTCCGGGTCAAGCCGGTTTGGGTCAAGAACCCGGATTACAATATAGAAGGACGGGATAACCAATCCTTCTGTTTCGCGGGTAATCGCGATTGCCGTGTACGGCTTGGCGTTGCGAACGATAACGTCGCCTTTCCGAGTGAAATAGGTTTCCGGAACCTGATTTTGATAATAGGAATCATCCAGCTGGTTGAGGTCGATAGCTCCCTGTTGAGCCGCCGACCGCAAGTTCAAGGTTTTGTACTCAAAGGGAGTTGGCTTCTTCGAAATCATTCTGACAGTCATCAGTCCGACGGAGATGTCAGCCACTTCAATCAACGGAACGTTAGGTTGAGAATCTGTCATGGGTTAAAAATAACAAACGGGGTCAAATGAAAAAAGCTTGATTTGTAAGTCCAATTTTGAATCGTGGCGGAAAGTTTAATTTTGTTATGGGTGTTAAATAACAATCAACTCGAAACAATAAAAACGCTTTCCACGTTGATTTTGATAGCTGTAGTATACACCAAAATTTTGACTTGTCAAGAGTCAAAATCTGTTTTGGGTCAAAAAAAACGAAAATTTTCCAAAAAAGTTGGGCGAGGGGGAAATTTTTCTACTCCCTATTCCCTATTCCCCATTTCCTCCTCCTCCGGGCGGAAAACCTTATACCCCATCGTGTTTTTGGACGGCGAGAATTTACCCGGGGCGATCTCTTTTTCCAGATTGTACATGATGGCGAATTTGGCGTCGACGTCGTCGGCGTAATGGACGAGCAGGGCTTCTGGAATCATGGGCGGTTTGGGCGCGCCCCATTCCGGCAAGCGCTGATGAGCGATAATTATGTGTTCCAGCAGAGTGTATCGCTGTCCGGAAAAGCCGAGTTTTTTACACGCGTCGCGGACGATGTCGCGCCCTTGGAGCATGTGTCCGATAAGGTTTCCTTCGACGGTGTACTCAAACCCGACGCCGGCAAAGGCGATTTCTTCCAGCTTGCCGATGTCGTGCAGAGCGGCGCCGGCGGCGACGAGTCCAACGTCCAGGGACGGCGAAAGTTCGGGATAAATCTCCGTGTAACGTTTTGCCATCATGACGGCGTTGTACAGGACGTTTCTGGTGTGTTCCAGCCAGCCGCCGACAAAAGCGTGATGGTTATGCGACGCCGCCGACAGGGTCAGCAACTTCTCTTTGTTTTCGGTGAATATCGTTTCGCACAGCGTGTATAGCGGGTCGCCATCGCCGATGGTCTGTTTAAGAATGGCGAGAATGTCCGCAAACGTCTCTTCCGGGTCAAACTGGCTTTGAGCGACAAACATTTTTTCGTCAAACCCGTCTTGACGGTCTCGGTCTTTAATAAGACGCATTTGAATCAGGTTGACTTGCGCTCCGTATTTGGCGTTGACTTGATAGACGCCGCGAACTTTAATAAACGAGTTGTCCTCAAGTTTTTCAATCAGAGGAGTAAAGGGGGAGTCGTTCCAGACGGGAAACGTAACCGTCCGATTGGCGTCTCGAATCGTTATTGAATAATACGGTTTTCCCTGATTTGTGGTTTTCGATTCTTTTTTTACGAAGACAGCGAAAAAGTCGGCTTCCTGTCCTTCCGTCAGTTCGCAAAAGGGAACGATAGTCATGTAGTGTCTCCTGTTTGATTGGTTTGAGTATGTCGATAATTATAATCAATCTTGCTCCAATGTCAAGAATACGGGGGCGGGCAAAAAAATAGACTCGATAAATTTAGGGGTTGCGAAAATATATAGTTTTTATTTTCCTCACGATGGGTTTAAAACCCTCGCCTTTAGGCGATACCTTTTAGGAAATTAAAAAAATGCTATAATGTGAGCTATGGAAAATTATCGTAATAGTTCACATTGTGTTTTTGATGTTAAGTACCATTTTGTGTGGTGTCCTAAATATCGTAAACGAGTATTGACGGGCGAAGTAGCGACACGTCTACGTGATCTTGTTCGCCAAATATGCCTAGCCAACGAGATTGAAATCTTGGAGGGTGCAGTATCTGGCGATCATGTTCATGTATTGTTATCGTGTCCACCGAATATGTCCCCAAGTAAAATAATGCAATTAATCAAAGGACGAACCTCACGCAAACTTCTTATGGAGTTTTCGCATTTGCGTCGTCAGTTTTGGGGACGACACTTGTGGGCGCGAGGCTACTTTGTGGCAACCAGCGGTACTGTAACCGATGAAGTAATCGCGGAATACATTCGTCTTCAGGATGATGAACCCCAAAACGGTGGCGAGAACTTCAAAACGATATAATCGCGAGCCAAAGGCGTTTCACGCCGACGCTCGCGAAATTTTGAACCTACCGGCTTTCAGCCGGTAGTAATTCAGTTTTGAACGCAGAGTACGCGGACTCCTCGCAGAGAGCGCAGAAGCAAGCGTCCATGTGTCATCTACGCCTGATTCTCAGGCTATGACACGATGTCCGCTTGCGATTTTAAAAAATAATTTAAAAAATTTCGGACGGGAATTGTGGCGTAGCTAACGTAGTTAGCGTCGTCGCCACATTCCCAGTCCGTCTGCGTATTCTGCGAGTAGTCTGCGGTCTCTGCGTTCTCATTCCTTTTTCATGATATCATGTCCCCAATATTTGTACATCTCCCAAAATATTTGCCTGGCGTTGTTGACAACAATCGATAATTCTGATAAATTAGGGAGTAGTAATTAGCTTCTAGCTACTAGCTCCTAGCTTGTTAACCAGGCTTCCAACGTTAATCGTTAAAAGCTGAGAACCTCGAAATGTCAAGCTAATAGCTAACGGCTAATAGCTAGAGGCTTCTCTCAAATCGCCTGTTATTCCTTAGAACGTTATGAGACGGATTACAATATTATTTTCGACGCTGTTTTTGATTGCCGGTCAGACGCTTTGTTTTGCTCAGCAGGAGCCGTCGTTTAAGTTCCCGCAGCAGAAGGCGGCTTATTATTGTCAGCAGTTTAAAGCGAAGCTGGACGCGCTGGCGGACTGGTGCGCTGAAAACGGTTTGCCGGAGCAGGAAAAGATTACCCGGGAATGGATCTCGGATTTCCCGGAAGACAGAATCTGCCTGTACGAGATTACGACTGCGTACGGCTGGGACGCCTTGCTGCCGATTAAAATCGAGCCGGGCGAGGAAGATTCGTTGAAAAGTAAAAACGTCCAGAAATGGCGATCGCAGTTTATCGAACTGAGAACGGAGTATTCAGACCAGCTGTGTTCTCTGGCGAAGAAATGCGCGGCGTCCAAGTACGCGACGTACGCTTTTGAACTCTATATGCTGGCTCTGCGGGAGAATCCGCAAAACGAGTTTATTCGCAAGCTGATTGGAAACGTCCCGTATGAGAATCGCTGGGCGACTCAGTACGAAATGAGAATGAGCAAGGCGGGGAAGGTTGACCATCCCGTCTTTGGCTGGATTCTTCAGACGCAGGTGGAACGTTACGAAAACGGAGAGCGATACTATCTGGGCAGATGGATGTCCGCGGCGGACGAAGCCCGGCTGCGCTGCGATAAAAACGACCCGTGGATTATTGTAACGCCGCATTACAAAATCTATTCGTACCCGTCGTTAGAGCAGGGCGTCGAGCTGAGCCGGAAGCTGGAAACTCTTGCAACAATCTGGAATCAGCTTTTCCTTCGCTTTTACGCAACGGACGCCCAGTTAAAACGTTTTTTCTCCGGGCAAAATTCTGAGTTCAGGAATGTTCAACATCAGGTCTATTTTTACCGGGACAGAATGCAGTACGTCGTGACGGTTTCTCGAATCATGAAGTCGTCGATGGTTGCCAATACATTGGGCGTGTATTATTCTGACTGTCACATGGCGCCGGGAACGCCGGGCGCGTCGTTCTTCTTTGCCGGTCAGGATTACGATGAAAAAACGGTTTTGCATGAGGCGACTCATCAGCTCTTTGCAGAGTCTCGCCCGCGGCAGAAAAGCCTCGCCGCGTATAAAAACGTGTTGTTGCCGGGGCAGAATTGCAACTTTTGGGCGGTCGAGGGCATCGCAACCTTTATGGAAACGCTGATTTATAAATCAGGACGATACGAATTGGGAGACTTAAATACCGAACGCATCTTTGCCGCTCGATTTCGAGTTCTCAAAAGTCATTACTACATCCCCTTTAATGAGTTTACTGCGATGAACATGACTCAGTTCCAATCGGACGCCCACGTTGCGACGTTCTATTCGCAGTCGGCGGGACTGACGTGGTTTTTGCTCTTTTACGACCACGGGAAATATCGCGAATGTTTCATTGACTACCTGTCCGCCATTTATTCCGGTCTGGATACGCCAACGACGCTGGAGAAAATAACCGGGACGCCGTTCAGCCAGCTGGATAGAGAATACGTCGAATACATCCGCTCGATCGTTCAACCGAATGACGATAAAATCGAGGTTGAGTAAGGCGATTCTCGAGGGCGTTTGCAGGTCAGTCCGTTCACGGATTTGACGGATAAAACGGATTTTCACCGATTGGTTAAGTTATTTTCCTTATTTACTGAATTATTCTTAACATTTAAGAAACCTTTGCTTTTTATAATAACTTTAGAAGTAAGAAAAAGCAATCGGCGTCAATCCGTCTAATCCGTGGCTTCCGTGTGGGACTGATAGACCCTAAATAAACCTTATTTAGTTTGTTGGCGCGTTTAGCAAATCGCCGTTGGCGTCAGCGTTCTCTCGTCTTTCAAATCGTACAGCTGAGAAACGAACTCGTCTGTAAGCAGCTTTGCAGGGAAGTCGTCTGCGACAACGACCCCGTCTTTAATAGCGACGGCGCGAGTGCAGAATTTCTTAACGGCTTCGAGGTCGTGGAACACGCCGACGACCGTTTTCGGTTCCTCGTTACACGCTGTCTGCTCCTGACAGATAAGCTGTAACATTCGCCAGGTTTGTCCTAAATCCAAAGACGACGTCGGTTCGTCCAACAGCAGAATCGGGGCGGACTGCGCCAGACAGCTTGCCAGCCAAACCCGCTGACGCTGTCCGACGGAAAGGGCGTCCAGCGGCCGTTCAGACAGATCAAGCAAATCGGCGCGTTCCAAAACGGAATCGACAACGTCGCAGTCTTCGCGGGACTCTCTGCCGAAAAGACCGTAATGCGGAAACCGCCCCATCAGAACCGCCTGACGAACCGTCAGATTGAACTCGACGTGAATTTCCTGCGGCAGATACGCGATCTTTTGAGCGCGCTGTAACAGAGTGTATTTGTCAATCGGGCGGCCGTCGAGTAGCGCCTGTCCGGAAGTCTGGCGAAGCAGCCCGCTGACGACTTTAAGAAACGTCGATTTCCCGCCCCCGTTCGGCCCGATTAACGCGACGAATTCTCCCGGTTCCACCGTCAGCGATATGTTGTGTAACACATCCTGGGAACCGTATCCGGCAGAAACGTCGATGGTTTGTATGAGCATTAGAAAGGATGAAAGGCGGTAATGGAGCGAACAACGTGAGCGAAATTACGCTTTCGCCGTTAGGCGAACCACATATTTGAAGCGTAACTGCGTTCGCTTCGCTCACTTCGTTACCGCCTTTCAATTGTCAAACTATAATTCAACTTTTTTCCGATTAACGATGGCGTCAATTTCGGCGTAGCAGAGTTTAACGGCGTCGGACGCCAGCGAGCCGTCGAGCAGGTCGGACTTGCGGCCTTCCATAACGGCGCTGGTCGCTTCGGTCAGTTCGGCAATGAACGGACCGACGTCGCCGCGGTCTTCCTGTTCCGGCTTTTCTGTCGAGCCGTCTTCGTGAAGAACAGTCAGCGGCAGGGCAGCGTAGGAATCGAACAGAACCGTCGCCTTTTCGAAATGGGCTTCAAAAGCGCACATGAACGGACGTCCCTGCTGTTTGATGATGCCGCTGGTGGCTGTAACGCACAGATCCGGGTCGTCGTAAATGAACTGGCTCTGGAAGTACTCGGGAATGTCGCCGCGGCAGCGTCCGGTTCCCTGAACGGCTTGCGGCTGCCCAAACAGAGCGCGAATAAAATGAGCGTCGTGAACGTGCAAGTCCAGCAGCGGTCCGCCGACGATGCCCATGTCCCAGTAATTCTTCAGCCAGGTCGGGTCTGAAATAACGCGTTCAAAGTTCCCGCCCAGCAGTTTGCCCCAGCGACCGTCCAGCTTGGCGTTGTAAATGTATCCGTAAGCCGGGAAGAAGGGAAGAACGTGCCCGATGTTGAGCTGTTTTCCCGCCGCGGCGGCAGCGTCAACCATGGCTTTTCCGTCTTCGGGGGTGAGAGCGATGGGCTTTTCGCAAAAGACGTTTTTCCCGCCCTGAAGGCATTTGATTGTCGCCTGAGCGTGCTGATTGGGCGGCAGACAGATGTCGACCATGTCAACGTTCGGGTCGGCGATCATGTCGTCCAGTTCCGTATATGTTGCGTACGGAGACATGTCAATCATTTCGCCCTGCGGACCGAAGTTGCCTTTGATTTTCGTCCAGTCGCCAGCCAGACGGTCCTGACAGTACTTTTCGCAAAACGCCACAATCTGAACGTTTGGAATCTGCTGATAAGCCAGGTAATGAATCCAGCCCATAAATCCAATGCCGGTAATGCCAACTCGTAACATGACGGTTTGTCTCCTTGAAAAAAGTTTGGGTTGTAGAATAAAAGTATTCGTAAATTTGCTCACTGCAAACTATTGACTTATTAAGTTTATTATACCGCTTAATTTGTTTTCTACAAGAGCGAGCGGGGGATATTTCTTGAGAATATAGAGTAAGACGGGATGATGAATCGCGTCCCGGAGGGGACGCAACCCTTGTAACCGGGTGGCTTAAGCCCCCGGAATAATCGCGACGTCCTCCCCCTGTCGTTTTAGCCGCCTTTCCCAAAATTTGATCATGTCTATTTTAGCAATTCCTTTTAACTTTCACAATATAAACAAACAATTCCGACATATTAAGCAGAGTAGAAAATAATTCTGTTTTTTAATGATTTCATTCTTCATCTGGTACTTGCAGAATACACAAATAAGATGTATAATGATTCCATTGATAGGGTTCTATTATTGGGAATCCAATCTTTTTCAAAGCATTTTAATAACCGTCCTATTATTGACATTTATACCAATGATCAAAAACATTATTTCGGCAAATGAGAACGTTACGCCAAACGATAAAGAGATTGCTGCGCTTCGCGAGTATTTTCCGGCTTGTTTTTCTTCGGATGGAAGTTTTGATATAGAACGTTTCAAAGAGTGTCTTTCTGACAAAGTCGCTGTAACCAATGAAGGCTATGAGTTACGGTTTCTTGGGAAGAATTACGCCCGACTGCTGGCGTCGTTGGATACAACCACCGTCATTGTCCCGGATGAAGAGCATAACAGCAAGCCTGAAAACGCCAACAGTCAAAATATATACATAAGCGGCGATAATTTGGACGGGCTGAAACATCTGCTTAAATCCTATTCTCAAAAGGTCAAATGCATTTACATTGATCCGCCATACAATACAGGTAAAGACGACTTCGTGTATAAGGACAACTTCAATTTTACAGCTGAAGAACTGGCAGATAAGCTCAGTATAAGCGATGAACAAGCTAAACGGATACTGGATTTAACAAAACGAGGCAGCGCTTCTCATTCCGCATGGCTCATGTTTATGTATCCTCGGTTGTTGCTTGCGCGCGATCTTTTAGCAAAAGAAGGCGTCATCTTTATTTCTATTGATGACAATGAGCAGAGCAATCTTTCTCTTTTATGCAACGATGTGTTTGGCGAAGAAAACTTTGTCGCACTATTGACTTGGGAGAAGAAGAAAAAAGGCTCATATTTAGCTAATGACATTACCAATATAAAAGAGTATGTTCTCGTATATGCGAAAAACAAAGCTCTATTCACCGGCTTGATCGGAGAAATAAACACGAAAGAAGAAACATATCCCTGTGTAAATGCCAGCAATGGTAGGGACATTAGGATTATTCCAGCCGGCATAGAAAGTAAGTATCGGGAAAAAGATTTCACGATGAAAAAAGGCGAAATCATCTCGGATACAACGATGACGTTAGTTCTCCATTCCGATTTAATAATAAAAAATGGTGTTCTTGCTGAGGATCTCAGTATCGAAGGCAATTGGCGTTATGACCAAGTATCCATGACAGGGTATGCGCGTGCGAAAGAACTATATATCACCAGAGACTTGTATCTTCGGCGTATCGTCAATGAACCCCGCAATAAAGGTCTTAAGGATTTGTTGCTCCGGCTTGGCGATGCTCAAGAATCTGGCTACTCATATGAAATCGATTTTAATAATCTCCAACAAAACGGTTGGGGTTCAAATGAGGATGCTGACGAGGAACAACGACTGCTATTTGGCGAGCAATCCTTAATGAGCTATCCGAAGCCTGTATTATTGATAATGAAATTGCTCGCGTCGCTTCACGCGTCGCTTCAAGAAGAACGCATAATAGTGTGTGACTTTTTTTCTGGGTCAGCAACGACGTCAGAAGCGGTAATGCGCCTCAATACAAAGGGAAAACGGATAACATATATTGCAGTGCAATTACCTGAAAATATCGATGATAAAGTTGCAAACTCGACAGACGATGATAAAACGAATGCCGAACGGTTGAAAACCTTCTTGGACTCCTGCAACAGACCTCATACGCTCAATTATCTTGGTATAGAACGCATCATACGTGCCGCTGCCAAAATTCGATAAGAACATCCAGAAACGACTGCCGACCTTGGATTCCGTCATTTCACTCTTACGGAGCCGTCTGCAGAAACGCTGGACAAGTTAGAAACATTCGATCCGAAGTTAGAAACCGGTTTTATGATACATAACACGGTTATGCAAGATTTCGGCGTCCCAACCGTTCTGGCAACCTGGCTGGTTCGAGACGGCTATGGTTTTACAGCGCCGGTTCAGTCCGTAGATTTTGCTGGATATACGGGTTATTACATAGATAAACATTTGTATCTAATCAATTCTTTTGATGTAGATACAAGAGAAAAATCAATTGCCGAGATTACAGACAGATTTGAAAATGAAGGGGATTTCAATCCTGAAAATGTTGTTCTATGCGGCTATAGCTTTACATGGTCAGAAATGGAGTCTTTGAAGATTAATCTTTTACGTTTGAAAGACACCGAAAAGAATCTTCGAATCAATTTCGACATTCGTTATTAAAGAGGACTGCAATATGGAACTTATCCTCCAACAGAATCTGCCGCATCAACAAAAAGCAATCGACGCGGTCTGCGATTCGCTCGACGGCGTAATGATCACGCCGCCGGTACAGTTTTACGAAAATCCTCAAATCAATCTGGCAGATGAAAAGCTGCTCGCCAATCTGCAGACGGCGGAATACAGAAGTACGGAAGCGGTCGGATCCTGCTTGAATCTCGATATCAAAATGGAGACCGGCACCGGTAAAACCTATGTATACACAAAAACGATTTACGAGCTACATAAACGCTACGGCATAAACAAATTCATCATCGCCGTGCCTTCCCTCGCAATCAAAGCCGGAACAGCACAGTTTATGCGGGACGAATACTCTCGCCGCCATTTTACAGATGGCTGCGGTTACGGTACGGAAATTGAACTTGGCGTTCTTGAAGCGCCAAAGAATAAGAAAAAAGGACGCCGCTATTTCCCGAGCGTCGTAAGCGATTTTATAAAGGGCAGTTGCCAGAACACAAAGAAAATCTATGTGCTACTGGTCAATATGCAGTTGTTGGTCATAAAAGCAAACGGTATGCTTAGCCGTGATGATTATGATTATGGCGCAGAGGGCTTTTATCGCCCGTTTGATGCGCTGCGTGCGACAAAGCCGGTCGTGATTATAGATGAGCCGCATCGATTTTCTCGCGATCAAAAGGCTTTTCAGACAATCATGTCTGAAATCCAGCCGCAAGCGGTGATTCGCTATGGCGCAACATTCCCCGAAACCACAACGGGGCGAGGTCAAAATAAGGACTATCAAAATTTGCTCTATGATCTGAATGCCTGTGAATCCTTCAATCAGGGGCTTATCAAAGGAGTTGCTAAAGAGCATTTTGAGCCTAGTTCTCGTCGAGACGAATATATAAAAATCACCTACATTAAGAAAAACGATTATATTAAGATTGTCCATCACTTTGGCGAGCAAGACCAAAGAGTATTTGAACTACATGTGAGAGATTCTTTGTCCATAATCAGTTCTGAATTAAATGGAATATTTGTCGAGG
The DNA here is from genome assembly GCA_045586185.1 of Thermoguttaceae bacterium. Lineage (GTDB taxonomy): Bacteria > Planctomycetota > Planctomycetia > Pirellulales > Thermoguttaceae > RUG11551. The sequence goes on from JAZMZV010000225.1 coordinate 61,103, forward strand.
GCATTGGTGTACTTGATGATAACGGGAAAACCAGCGTACAATTGACAAATGGCTATTTCCATTTGAATGATAAGCTTGATGTAAACGTATATATGTCATCATATTTAACCGAAATGATGCGGTTAGCTTTGATTCGCCACTTTGAAACGGAACGCATAAATTTTTCCGGAAGAAACAATAAAATTAAGACATTGGCACTGTTTTTTATAGATGATATCACCTCATATACTGGATTGGAAAATGACAGAGATGGTTTTTTGGCTTTAGAGTTTGATCGGTTATTGAAAGAGCAGATTGAACACACAATTGGACAGCTTGATCCCGGTGAGCACGAATATAAACAGTTTTTGGAGGCGAGTTTGGCAAATATAAAAGAGTGCCGAGGGGGATATTTCGCAAAAGACAATAATAGTTCAAATGAAGAAATAGCCAAAGAGATCGATGAAATTCTACATGGAAAAAAGAAATTGCTTTCATTTAAAGATCAAAACGGCAACTGGATTTTAAGAAGATTTTTGTTTTCAAAGTGGACGCTGAAAGAAGGATGGGACAATCCGAATGTGTTCACTATTGCAAAACTGCGCTCCAGTGGTAGTGAGAACAGCAAGCTGCAGGAAGTTGGACGTGGGCTGCGCCTGCCCGTTGATGAAAACGGCAACCGGATTTCCAACGAAGAATTCCAACTGAACTACATCGTCGATTTTACGGAAGCTGATTTTGCCCAGCGGCTCGTCGATCAGATCAATGGCGAGATCCCGCAGGCAGTCCAAATTTCGGAAGACCGTCTGTGTGATGTCGCTCATAAACTTGGCATGACAGCTGACGACCTGTTTGACAAGTTGTATAATAAGCATTATATAGATCGAAACAAGAATGTTCGCCCTGAAAATAGAAACCAATTTCTGGAAGAGTACCCGCAGTTTGCCTCTGGGCTTTCTGCCGGGAAGGTTAAAGATAGAAATAAAGAAAAGCCAAAGCCGATCAAAATACGAAAAGCAGTTTACAGTGAGATCCGTGAATTATGGGAACATATCAATCAAAGATATTTGCTTTTCTATGATCCTGATCTGGATGCGAAGATGGAATCTGTTGCGTTATCCATTTTTGAAAAAACCGGCGTGTTCACGGACGTTGTCATGAGCAGCAGCCGTGACATCGTTCACAGCGACGGAACTCAAATGAGCACAACTACGGGAACCGGTGTGCAGTACACGGTGATGCGACCGATTGCATACGGCGTATTCCTATCTCGAATTATGCGAGTAACAAGCATCCCGATTGTGACACTACATAGTGCAATGATTCAGTATTGCACAAAACACGGAGCGGTTGATCCTAAATACATCAACGAAAATTCTGCCAGCGCATTCTGCGCTGAATTCCAGAATTGGAAGGTTTCGCAGCTACAGAAACGGTTCCGCTATGTTAAAAGCGGTACGCCTTGCGGAGCAACTGCGCTTACATATGCTGATGGATCCCCGAGAGAAGAAATAGCGCAGGGACGCATAGGCACAAAGATTGCTGAAGGAGATCCAAGTTCTAAATATCTGTACGATGTCTATGCCTACGACTCACCATTAGAGAAAGACAACATTACCACAGAAATCGAAGATGTTATTGTATACGGGAAAATCCCGCGTAACAGCATTGCCATCCCCACAATTACCGGCGGCATGTTCAGTCCCGATTTTATGTATGTTGTTAGAAAAGCTAACGGCGAGAAAGAACTCAATATCGTTGTCGAAACAAAAGACGTTGAAGAGAGAGATTTGCGCGGAAATGAGAAAGTTAAAATTGAATGCGCCAAAGTATTCTTTGATATTCTATCCCGCGATGGCTATGTAGTTAAATTTCGAGATCAACTCAATAACAAGCAAATAGCGCAAATCATTAATGAGGTTTTGAATTCGTAAAAACAATGACCGTATCTGAGGTTATTCTTGCATAACCTCTGATACGGTCGCGATTCTATCTCCCGCCTTGTTATCTTCGCAGGAGAGAATTACGTGTACTCCCGTTTCCTTCCTTTCCGCCCAAGGAACCGTTTTTGTACCTATGCAGTGTTCTGGAAAGGTAATTCGTTTCATAGTGTTTACCAGAAATACTGAATGCCCAATAGTATCGGAAAGACAAAACGTTGCTCAATGGGACTGGTATTGTAAGTTAGACAAGGACGACCGCCGTGAGGGTAAATATTGGTTGTTTTTTCGGGAATGTATCCAAAATCGCAATTGCTGAATGTCTATTCCATCATTTTTCGAAAATTTTTGCAATTTGTAGCCACCGCCCCCTTGTATTTGTCGTTGAATTGAATATACTAATCATTGGAAAAGGACTCTTATTGTTGGATAGCGTTTGTCGAAAAGTGTATTATACAACAATTTGAGAAGATGTCCACATTTATTTTGTTGTGTTTTTTACCCACAGATTTTGTTAGAGAGTCAAGAAAACGAAACGAGGTGTATTATGCAAATTATTGGTCAAGGCACTGAGACCTATCTTTATCTTAGCGGTTTATCTACTTTAAAAGAGATCCCTCTATACGAAGGCATTGTTCTAGCTCCCGTAACGTCAGAGTTTCATTTCAAAAATGTCGAAAATGCTTTAAAAATGTTAAAAAGCGAGGCTGATTTTGCTGTCGTTATGTTGAGTGGAAGAACGATAAAATCTCAACTTCATATTAGGGCTTCCGATGCGAAACAATTAGCAATCATGGCATGGAATGCGGGGTGGGACAGCATTTTACTTGGAGCGATATTCCATTGTGAGGTTATGGGTAATATCCAATGTGATAAGCCGTTTGAAGAGTTGGCTGATGCAACATCTTTCAATGTAACAAATCATCATTTTCGAGCGGTGTTCTCAGAGCCTTATCAATTAACCGATGATGATGCAAAATGGATTGACGCCCACTATGCTAAAGCGCGCAAGTTGATTGATAATGTTGTTTTTAGAACTGCTGTCCACGCGATGGCGAGTTATAGATGGCATACGATGCCGAGAGTCCAATTGGCTATATTATGGTCGGGAATCGAAGCGTTGTTTGATGTAAGTATGGAAGTAAGTTTTCGTGTAAGCTTGTATATTGCTAATTATTTGGAGGAAGATAACGTAGAAGAAGCGAAAAAACTCTTTGCGAGCATAAGAAAACTATATAATTCCCGCTCTTCAGCAGTACATGGAGGGAAAATCAAAGATGATATAGGCAATCAGGTTTCGCAATCTGCTCATCTTCTTAACAGTATAATAAGACGATGTGCAGAACGTGGCAGCTTGCCTGATACAGAAAAACTTGTTTTTCCAAATACTTATGGTACTTCTGAATCATGAAGCCAGCCCTGTTCCCATCGAAAAAATATACTTCATCATTTGTATGTGAAATCCCGTAGACTAAAGTCGACGGTTATAGAAATGGCGTCTCTTCGAGACGCGTTCCCACTTCTCATCTTTCTCTATCTTCGCAAGAAAAATTTGCGTTCACCCCGCGCTCCTGGTATTTTTTGGGGGGGCTTGATTGTTTTTTTTTGTGTTGTAAAATACATCAACTTATAGGAGTTTTCTAAAATTTACATTTAGAGCATTGTATTTATACCAGAATGTGGAATTATATTAAAAAGCTTTTAGCTCAATTTGGAATGTTTCCAGATAGCCCCAGCAAGGTTGATCCTCAGCTTTTAAAGGAGTTTTTCTCCCGAATTCCAGAGGACTTTAAAGAACGCTCAGAGTTTCTGATGAAATATCGCGACGAATCGCATCCCAAAGATAAGCAAATCGACTTGAAAATAATTGACCGCTTGCTTTTCGAACTGGTAGTTCCAAACGACCGAAAAACGTTTAATTCAAGCTTTGGGCGTTCGTTTCAAGATCTTTATGAAGCTGTCAATAAAGCTGTTCGACTTATGTACAAAAAAGATTTTATTGCAGCGGATAAAATTCTTAAAAAACAATATGTCGAAATTGTTAATCTCTATATTGATACTGACGAGGTAGAGTTTCATAATTTCGACAGTTCGTTACAGGAAAGTCTTTATTCCAAATTTTCTAATCCAGAAAAGAGAGTTGTTTTAATTCCGTGCGACTACTCTCATTTTTATAAAATCTATGGTTCTCTTAAATGGGAATTAAAACAGTTTCCACAAGCGATTGAGTTTTACAATCTTGCATTGAAGTATAATCCTGCATCATGCGAAACGTGTTTTGATTTGTGCGAGTCATACAAGGAAATAAAAGCGTTTGATAAGGTTGCTGAAATTTCCAAACAAAGCTTGCCATTTGCGTTAACTCTTGAAGACATTGCTCGATTGTTTCGAAATTTAGCGATTTGCTTTGAAGAGCAGGGCTTATATCAGGAAGCTATGGATTTATTGATCTTTAGTTCAAGTTTTGATTATCCTAAAATTACAGAATATGAAATCGGCGGTTTAGAAATGGTTCATGGTATAAAGCCGGCTAACCCCGATAACGAAACTATAAGAAAACTGTTTGAACGTCATAATATTCCCAAATTGCGTCTGAATGAAATCATTACAGAAGCCCAAAGTCAGGCAAAACTGTCATCCGAGTACGGACTGTCAGAATTGGTTGATTATTATAATTCATTGGCTGACAACTTGGCAAAAGGATTATGGGCTATAAAAGGGATATGGGAAGACGAATAGACGATACGTTCGACTTACGGAAATAATAAACAGCCGCGCAAAACGTTTCTGCCAGAATCACGTTAACGATTCAAGTAGATGTGCTTTGCGCTATATTCTATCGTGTGCGTTCAAATTATTGGGGGCATGCAAAAAGGAAAGAATCTTGAAACCTTTTTTAACGTCCAGATTTATATGTTTCTATCCCCACGTCTTTAGACGTGGGAAAAACAATTCCAAAATCGTAGCCCCCAGATTTATCTGGGGGACTAAAAAAGACGCAACTCCTTCAAACGCTTCCACTCCCCTCCCTTCCCCGCTCCGAATGGAGCGGGGAAGGGAGGGGAATTCGTGCGTTATAATATTATTAAGTGTAATATCAGCCCCCCACACCTAAAGGTGTGGGCTACGATTTAGACGTTTGCTTTACCTATTTTTGCAACCCCAAATTTATCGTACCCGCTCTATTTCCCGTTTTGTTTATCTTCGCAGGAAAGAATTATACAAACTCTAAACCTATCGCGTCAAAATGACAATTGCCATGTTGGCGTATCGGTTGCAGTCGTGTTCAACGACGCAGCGTTTGAGCGTGTCCAGAGCCAGCTGTTTGACGATTCTGTATCCTTTTTTGGCGCAGAATTCGTGGAAGTCCCGGATGGTGAGGAATCGCGTGTTGGTAGTCGTGTACCAGTTTGAGCCCTCGTGAGGGTCGAAGCTGGGCATGCGTCCTTCTTCGTAGAGAATCTCTCGCCAGGGCATGTACCCGGCGTTGGGGAATGTAACAATTCCCTTTTGACCGACGCGGAGCATTTCTTCCAGAACGGTTTCGACGTTAGTAATCGTTTGCAGCGTTGACGACAAAACGACGTAGTCGAACTGTTTGTCGTTGAACGCCTGAAGCCCTTTGTTCAAGTCTCCCTGAACGACGTCAAAGCCGGCGGCGACGCACGCCTGAACGGCGCGTTCGCTCATTTCGATTCCCATGAGTCGTTTTGCGCCCTTTTCCCGAAGCTTTTCCATCAGTTCGCCGTTGCCGCAGCCGAGGTCGAGAACCGTACTTCCTTCCGGAATGAGCTTGAGGATTTCCGGATAGTCCGGACGGGTATTGAATCGGGCTTGAACGGACTGCTCAATTCGGCGCTGGTCGTTCGGTTCCGCCAGCGATTTACGGACGTTGCGAAGGAAATGTTCAATCAGCGACCCGTACGTCGAGAGCTGGTTGGGAAGCAGGAACGCGTCGTGTCCGCAGTCGGATTCTATGTTGCAAAAGCTGACCTGTTTGCCGCAGCTGATAAGACTGCTGACAAGCTCTCTCATCTGGTCTGCCGGGAAAAGCCAGTCGGACGTAAACGACATTGTCATCCATCGGCAGGTGGTGTTGCGGATGTGCTGGGTGATTTCCTCCGCCGTTCCGCCCATGTCGAACAGGTCGATTGCCATCGAAATGACGCGGTACGTATTGGCGTCGAAGCGTTCGTTGAACTTGTCCGCCTGATACGCCAGATAAGAGCCGACGGAAAACCGGGTTTCAAAGTTCGTTTCGATGTCTCTGCCGTGGTTGCGGGTTGAATCGAACTTTTTGGTCATGGATTCCCGTGACAGATACGACAGATGCCCCAACATTCGAGCGATCGCCAAGCCGTCCAGCGGACCGGGGCAGCCGGGGTCGTAGTACTGACCGTTGCGGAATTCCGGGTCGCGGGTAATCGCGTTTCTGGCGACGATGTCAAACGCCATGGCTTGAGCGCTGGAACGCGTTGTGGACGCGACAAGCACCGCTCCGCAAAGACGGTCTTTGTGATTGACCGCCCAGTCGAGAACCATCATTCCGCCCATCGACCCGCCGATAACCGCCAAAACCTTGTCGATTCCCAGATGGTCAATCAACATCATGTGGGCTGTGACCATGTCGCCGATGGTAATGAGCGGGAAATCCGCCCCGTACGGTTTGCCGGTTTGCGGATTGATGCAGTCCGGACCGGTCGTACCGCGGCATCCGCCCAGGATGTTAGGGCAGATGACAAAATACTTGTTTGTGTCGACGGATTTGCCGGGGCCGATGAGAATGTCCCACCAGCCGGGGCTGTCGTCTTCCGTATGACGGGCGACGTGCGAGTCCCCCGTCAAGGCGTGACAAATAAAGACGGCGTTGTCCTTGCGTTCGTTGAGCGTTCCGTAGGTTTCGTAGCAAATCGTCAGCGACGGCAATTCGCCGCCCTGTTCGAGCTTCATGCCGTTTTCGAAAACCGCGTATTTTGCGTAGGGAAGTTCAAACGCTCCGCGCTGAGAGTCCGTCGATGAAAAAATGTCTTCTTGTTCCATGTATTAAGTTGCGAGTTGCGAGTTGCGAGTTGCGAGATTCTAAACAGACGCGATAGCGTTCCGCTAGAACCGCGTAGTGGTTCAACATTAATAGCCGTGGGTTTTAACCCACGGAGCGAGTTGCGAGGGGGGAATGCGCCTCTATTCTTTGCTTGCGGTTTTCGGTTCAATTCCCGCCAGCTGTTTGAGCAAAATGGCAGACGCCTTGATTCCGCGATGGAAGTCCGCCAGACAAAAGCGCTCGTTGGGGCTGTGAATGTTGTCGGTAATTTGTCCCCATCCCAAAAGTAAAACCGGGCATTTGAGGGCTTCGGTAAAAGCGGAAACGATTGGAATCGAGCCTCCGTCGCGGGTGAATTCCGGAGAGCGTCCGAACGCTTTTTCCAGCGTCTTTGCCGCCGCCTTGACGAACGGGTTGTTGACGTCGACAATAACAGCGGGCGTGTACGAATGGACGATGAATTCCATCGTAATTCCGGGAGGACAGGCGTTCTGGAAATACTGTTCGATTGAGTCGACAATCTTTTTCGGGTCTTGATAGGGAACCAGTCGACAGCTCATCTTCGCGCTGGCAACGGCGGGCAGAACCGTCTTGCTGCCTTCTCCGGTGTAGCCGGAAATGATGCCGTTGACGTCAAACGTCGGGCGCGCCCAATGCCGTTCGGTGATGGTGTATCCATTCTCTCCAACGGAGTCTGTAACGCCGGCGGAGGCGAGGAACGCCGTTTCGTCAATTCCCAACGCAGCAATGCGTTCCTGTTCAACCGGTTCCATGGGTTTGACGTCGGCGTAGAAGTCCGGGAACGTGATTCTGTATCGATCGTCATGAACGCCGGCGATAGCTTTGCACAACGCGATTGCCGGGTTGGTAACCGCTCCGCCGAAGGTGCCGGAATGGAGGTCTTTGTCTGGTCCCTTGTAAATGACTTCTACGTAAGCCAAGCCGCGCAGCCCGTAACAGATGGCGGGACGTCCCGGGGCAAACATCTGGGAGTCGCTGATGACGACGCAGTCGCAGGCGAGTAAATCCGCGTTGCTGCGAACGAATTTGTCCATCGCATCGCCGCCGCTTTCTTCGTCGCCTTCGAGAATGTACTTGACGTTGACCGGCATTGACCCCGTCGTTTTATACCACGCTTCCGGGCCGAGAATGTGCGTAAACATCTGCCCCTTGTCGTCCGACGCCCCGCGGGCGTAAACGAACCCGTCTTTAATAACCGGTTCAAAGGGCGGGGTTTTCCAAAGGTTTAACGGGTCAACCGGCTGAACGTCGTAATGTCCGTAGAACAGAATCGTCGGCAAGTCCGGATTCGGGTTTTTCGTCTGAGCGAAAACGGCGGGATGTCCGGTCGTTTCGACGACTTGAGCGTCGAGGTTCATGGACGTCAGACGATCGCAAATCCATTGCGCCGTTTTGGCGACGTCGGCATCGTGTTCGCTTTGGCTGCTGATGGACGGAATCGACAGCAGTTCGAAAAGGTCTTTTTCGTACTCGTCTTTGTGCGATTCGATGTATTCTATGTAATCTGGGTTTTCCGGCGTTTGAGTTGACATAAAATTTTTCCTTCGTTGTTCCTTGAATTTTTATTTGAATTGATTATAATACATATTGTTGACAGTCGGTCTGACAGAGAACAACAAAAGCCGTCAGGCGCGGGGCGTCAATCTTATACTTGTTTTAATATCCAATTATACCCGGAATTTGCATAATATAAAGGGGAGCGCCTTTATAATATATAATAATGACTGAAAACAACGTAAATATTTCTGTAGAAACCAAAACCGAGCAAAAGACGCAGACTCGAAAGGCGCCTTTGTACAACGTGGTTTTGTGGAACGACGACTATCATACGTACGACTACGTAATTATCATGCTCCAAAAGCTGTTTGGGTATCCGATTGAGCAGGGATATCAGATGGCGCGCACCGTCGACACCCAGGGAAAGGTTATCGTCTATACGGGAGCGTACGAGCCGGCAGAATTCAAGCGCGATCAAATTCAGGCGTTTGGAGCCGATCCAGAATTAAAAGAGAGCATCGGCTCCATGTTTGCAACTCTCGAGAGAGCGGACTGAGATAGTTGCGAGTTGCGAGTGGCGAGTTGCGAGAGGATTTTGTGTGGCGCTTGCGTTTCTCGCAACTCGTAACTCGTTTCTCGCAACTTTATTTCTGCATCGTCCATTCAATAAGCTGTTTGAAGAATTGGGCGTAGTCTGCGCCGACGTCAATGAATCCGCCGTTGGGCAGGTCTTGAATGCATCGCTGCGTTCCCCAGTCGACAAATCCGCCAACCCAGTGCGGGGCGGCGTCCGTCGCCAGAGCCGCCGTGTTGCCGGCTCCGTACGTTCCGACAACCAGCAGCGGCTTGTCTTCGATGGGCGAGAACTCAAACTGGTCGTTACTCTGATTGATGGCAAACCGATGAATCTTCATAATCGTTTGACCCGTCGGCTTGGGCTTGTATTCGTTGAACCCGCCGATGCACGGAGGCGTATTCCACGGCAAACCAGCAGTAATAGGATGATCCGCGCAGGGCGTGATAACGCACGGCTGAGAGTAGTTTCGGCGGTCGTCTTCCTGAAGCATTTCAACCGGGAGAACGTCCGTCAGAACCGTTTTGTGGTATTCGCCCAAACGTCCATGATAAGATTCCCAGCCGCCAATCATCAGCAAGCCTGCGCCCGCTTTGACCGCGTCTGCAATGTACTGCAGCTGCTCGTCTGAAAAGCGTTCGCGAGGATAGTCGCTGATAATATACAGCTTATACGGTTTCTGAGTGAACGATTCATCGGGAGAATCGGAACTGTTTACTCTGTCGAACGAGAGATTGAAATGCGTCATGATTCCAATCAGATACATTGCTGCGCTGTTGATGGAATCGTCGCCAAGATAACAAATGTCTGACATGGGATTAGTAAAAGGTTAAGGGGAATTGTTCGTTTATTTGACAAATGACAAGCTGATAAACGAACGTCTATATATTATTAATGTCAAACAATCGAGCTTTTCTGCTTTGCTGACGAGAAAAACTCGATTGATTATGACTGGAGTATTGTTTTGGATTTAGTTGTTTTCCGCCGGCGGGGCTTCCGCTTCTGGCGCTGCGCCGTTCTCTTCCGGATTGTCATTCCATTGAGATGGGTCGTAAACAGGCTGATCAAAATTGATGGAATCAGCAGGATTTTCCTCGGGGGGAGCCGCGTCGTTGGAATTTTTATCGGCTTTTTCAGCGGAAGCGTCTGACTTGGCTTCGCTGGCAGGCGCTGACTTCGGAGCCGTTGTATTTGAATCTGAAGACCCTGAGAATACAAGAACCAATGCAAGGATCAAAACCACAGCGCCAATCGCCGCTCCGATGATGATTTTAGTTTGCATGGGCATGTTTGCCAAGGGATTGCCTCCAGACTTCTTTTTTCCGGTTCCAGTCTTTTTGCCGGCTTTGGAATGAGCGGATTTTTTATCGGAAGGCTTTACATGATTATCAACAGAACTGTGAGGCGAATGTTGAACTGTTCCGGACGCTGGGATTCCCGTTCCTGAGAGGAAATCAAACGAATCCGACCTCTTTGAGTTGGCGCTTTTGGTATCGCCAGCCGCGCTAACGTTTGTAGACCAGGCAGCGCTGTTTTTTGGCGCTGTATGGACGCCGCTAAGATCAACGTCTGGGACTTTGGAGCTATTCTCCATGATATTCAGATCTGTCGATTCCGGGAACGACGCATCCAGAGCCGCCAGCACTTCGTCCATGGACTGATAGCGGTCTTCCGGCTTTTTCTCCTCCATTTTGAGGATAATATACGCCAGTTCCTTGGGCGTGTCCGGACGGAGTTCGCGCGGATCTCGCGGCGGTTTTTCCTGATGAGCCAGAATGCGCTCGATAAGCGTCGTTTCCGGATATGGAACCTGTCCAGTGAGCAGGAAGAACATCGTACAGCCGAGAGAGTAAATATCGACTCGCGGGTCGGCTTCAACTTCTCCAGACGCCATTTCAGGCGCTAAATAGTCTACCGTGCCGAGAATGTGGGATTCGTCTTTTTTCGCCTGGGAATCAGAGGCAGGTTCCGTTTCCTGAACTTGCCCTTTCTTTTTGGGGTCGTTGAGCTTGGCGATGCCCATGTCCAGAATTTTGATTTGTCCGTCCTGGTTGAGCAGCAAATTGTCTGGCTTGATGTCACAGTGAATCATGTTGCGCTGATGCGCGTGACGCAGAGCTTTTGCCGACTGCCTGAGATAAGAAACGACGTCGTTAATCGGGAGCGGTCCTTCTTTGAGAACCCGCTTTTCCAAGGATTGTCCGTCGACGTATTCCATAACAATATAGAATCGGTCGCCTTCGGACTCGAAATTGTACGCCTGGACAATATTAATATGGTTTAACGTTGCAATGGCTCTGGCTTCCGCCTGAAATTGCTTGAGCGCTTCCGGGTTTTTGCTGAATTCTTTGGAAATGACCTTTAACGCGACTTTTCGGTGCATGATGGTATGTTCCGCCAAAAAGACGCGTCCCATGCCGCCAACGCCTAACAGGTTTAGTAATTTATACTTGCCTAAAAAGAAGGCTGCTTTGCCGGAAAGCAATTGCATGACCTGCCATTTGGTAAGTAAATTGGTTTGAATCCAGTGTTTAGCCAGTTTTTCGGGAGTATCGTACAGTTCTGGAGAGTCGAGCGCTTCCTGCTTAACGGATTCAAATTCTTCCGTTGTAAGCAGTGCGCTTTTTTCCAAAACTTTCAATAAAGCCGATGTGCTTTGAACTGCCATATCAAAATACGATGGTTAAGGTTTTTAGGGGATTGCAGAGCTTCTGAACGTACAACATTCAAGCTGCAATTGTACATCACACGATTGCAGCATGTCGCCGTCCCCTTGGCGCTGACAATTTCTAATTTTGAAGCTGCCAGTTAATTGTCAGCCAGCCGTTAGCCGCTTTAGCTGCAACTGGTTGAAGCGTTCCGGTAACTTTAACCGAATTGGGATTGCTTTCATCTGATAATTCCTCCAATTTCCGGGGTTTAATCTGGAAATTGGCAGGGAACGAATCTTTCAGTTCTCCCTGGAGACGGTTGCGAAGCGTGATCTCCTGAGTTGTCAGTTTACGGACGCCAGTTTCAAAATCGCGTGGAATAAGTTCGGGTTCTTTTGTTCTAACGAATAAAATGCCGTTTTTGTCAACTTTGTCGATTTTATACGTCGTTGTCAGGTTCATGGGAATGTCCTGTTTTGCAGAACTGTCTTTTCCCTGAAATGCGTCTAATCGAATGTTGATAGTAATTGTATTATTGTTAAACTGAACGTTTAGCGGGTAGTCTGCATTGAAGTAAACAAAACCGCTTGAAACGGGTTGCTGTTTTTTTGCCAATTCATTATAGGCGTCTTCCGGCAACATGCTTTTGGCAATTGCCATGAAAACGCGATGATTGGCTTTTAAGTCTCCCAGCATGGTTTTGCTGGTTTCCATAAGCGCCGACTGATGAATCGCAACAAAAACGTCTGAATTGTTTGGCGCCTCTGGAATCGCTTGCGGAATGAACGGGATTCCGTCTGAAACAAGCGCGCTGAACGTGAGCGCATGTTCTGTTGTACTGCAGTCGAACGGGTTTGGATACAGGCCTCTGGCGCGATACAGCTCTGAAGTTTGGTTGAATCGAGCGTTTGCTCTTTTTAACATGGAGTCCACTTCTCGGTTCATGGAGCTTTCAGCGCGAACGCGGGCTCTGTATTGACCTTCCGCGTCTGCCTGGGGTTTCATTTCGTAAACGCGGTTGGTTGCGGCGGATTGCACCAAGCCTCCCGGCGAGTTGATGCCGGTAATTGTCGATTTGATTTGTACGTTGGCTCGCGCTGGAGGGCTGGTCAGTTGGTCGCCGTTAAAGTGAATCTCTTTAACAACGTTTATCGTATTGTTGCTTGCTGACGTAACTGTTACATTTCTGGTTTGTGAAACCATGTTTCCGCTTGCAACAGCGTTAAGGATAATGGATAAATTGATTTTGTTTGGGTCTGGGTTGAGCTTTCCGCTGATTGATCCAACTGTATGGACTTTGCCGCTTTGCGGTCTGCCAACGATGTATTCTGTAACCTGTTCTGTTCGATCAACGGGACGATCGAAAAATTTTAAAACGAGGTTGTCTGAAACCTGGGCGTAAAAGTTGTATTTTCCCGTAACGCGTCTGACCGCCTGACAAACTTCTGGAACCTGACGGTTGCTTTCCAGCCAGTCAACGATTTCGTTAATTTCTGCGGTAGTGTCGAAATCCGATTGTTTGGACTTTTTTAATACGGCAATTAAACGGGTTGTTGCTTCTTTTAAACCGTCTGAAAGGTCGTCGTTGTCTTCGACAATCATTCGTAAACGAAGATAATCTTTAAGATCTTTGGCAACCTGACGAATTTCCGTTACTTCCAACCCCCACTGATGGGAATGAAAACGCCCATAAATATTATTGAGCGAATCCATGTCTGGGGAGGTTTGATAAATTGTCGAGCGCAATTCATCTAACATAAGGACTCGCGCCCATTTAGCGCCGATTTCTCCGTTGCCTTTCAAGTATCTTTGAAGTTTATCAACGTCCTGTCGGAGTTTAGTCAGGGACTGCGACAAAACTCGTTGACCGGTAATACCCGACATGGGAACGACCTCCGGCGGATTTTTTTCCAGCCACGAGGCAAGGTCTGTCAACGTTGTAACGTCGTTAAGAGTCTTGTCTGACTCTTGACTATAGGAGGGCAGGGCGCAAAGGGTGAACAGCAGCGTGATTGCGGCTACTAAATTAGTGTGGTTCAATTTCATGGCGTTTTTGCAGCAAGTTGCGTGTGGAGCTGCGGACTCAAAGGTGATAATCAATAGCAAAACTGACGAATGCGCAATACGTCAGACGCGTTGTAACATAGCAATTATGTATACCGCCAGCGTGATTGCGATTAAACATAATTACAAATGTTCTTATATATTATATCTGAACAATAATTTTATAATAGAGGAAGATGACCTCAAAAGGTCATTTTTTTTGAAAATTTTTAAGTTTTTTTTGATTTCAACAGATAATTTGGGAACTTTGACTTGAAAATGTAAAACAGATGGGGTAATATTAGGCAAGAGGCAATAGGCAGTAGGCAGTAGTAGGACGCAAGCGCCTCATCAAAAACTACTGTCTATTCCCTACTCCCTATTGCCTATTCCCTACTCCCTATTGCCTACTGCCTACTGCCTCCCCATGACTACATTCGCCGTTATTTTGCCCGCTGCTGGTCAGAGCAGCCGTTTTTCCAGTCGTAAATCTGAACTTGCAGAATTTGACAGCCCGCTGCTGCGAAAGAAACAGTTCGCGATGCTGGGGTCTGCCGCGGTCTGGGTTCACGCCGCCAGAAAGTTCCTCGATCGGAAAGACGTTATTCAGCTCGTAATCGCCATTGCTGACGAGGACAGAGCGGAATTCGAGCGAAAATTCCGTTCGAATCTGGTTATTGACGGGATTGAAGTCGTTTCCGGCGGCGCTCAGCGGGCGGATTCCATTCGCAACGCCATGGCGAAAGTCAAAAAGGAAGCGGACTTCGTTTGCGTTCATGACGCGGCTCGTCCGTGCTTGTCGTCTGATTTGGTTGACAAAGTTTTTGCAAAAGCCGTCCAGACGGGAGCGGCAATGCTTGCCTGTCCGGTTACCGACACGCTCAAACGGGTGGATTCCAAAGGCGTAATTACAGAGACGGTTTCCCGTGCGGGATTATGGGGAGCGCAAACGCCGCAGGTGTTTCGGCGCGATTGGCTGGAACAGGCGTACAGCCTTCCGGACGCTTCTTCCGCTACGGACGACTGTATGCTTATCGAACGTTTGGGACATAAAGTCAGCGTTGTCGAAAGCTCTCGCGTCAATCTCAAGATTACAACTCGAGAAGACCTGCAAATTGCCGCCCAGCTTCTGACGCTCAATAAAAAGAAATCCCCGCTGGACTTTTTTTAGAGTGAAAGACGCTATTCTCGCTGCTAATGAGATTTTTGTCTTCCCCCCCCTACTGGACAAAATAATAAAATCTGATAAAATACGCGAATTATTATTTTTGACGGTGAGATTCCGTTGTATTTTTTTCAAACCCCTAACCAGATTTGGAGGTGATGCTTCGTGGTTAAGTTGATTTTGCATGAAGGTGAAACCGTTCAGGAGGCCGTGCGCCGTTTCCGTAAACTTTGTGAACGTTCGGGCATCAAAAAAGAAATGCGCCGCCGTGAAAGCTACGAGAAGCCGAGCGAAGTCAATCGACGGATTCGTTTACGTGCTGAACGCCGCAACGAACACCTGCGTAAAATGGCTCAGGAAAGCAAATAAGCTTCCTTTGCCTAACGTAGAATCTCGTTGAGGTTAGTAAACCTCGAAACATTAAAGAATCGCCTCCATAAGAAGGCGATTTTTTTATTCTGATAATCAGTTTCTAATTTGAGTAAAATAATTCAAAAAAACAATCTCTATTTTTCAAAAAAGACAGGTTTTTCAATAACTCCCACTTGATATTTATATAAATCTTGTTGTATAATATCATAAAACATTGTCGAGGACTTTTTAGATTATTTAGAAGTTCTCACAGGTATTGTTAGAACATCAATCTTTTTATGGAGACATCCAAATGGGAAATGATTTAAACGAACAATTGCTCCAAGCTGCTAAAGATGGTAGCTTAGAACGGGTTCAGCAGTTGGTTAAACAGGGCGCGGATATTAACGCAACAAGAGATTTTTTCGGAGTGTCAGTCTTGCATTCCGCCGCTCGAAGTGGTAATTTGGAACTGGTTCAATGGCTGGTTAGGCAGGGTGTGGACGTTAATGAAAGAGCTAGGTTTGGCTACACAGTCTTGCATTCCGCCGTTTTGAGTGGCAATCTGGAACTTGTCCAGTGGCTGGTTAAACAGGGCACTGATATCAACGCAAGAACTGATGATGGAGAGACATTCTTGCATTTCGCCGCTTTGAGTGGCAATCTGGAAGTTGTCCAGTGGCTGATTAAACAGGGGTTAGACTTTAAAGAGAGAGATGATAATGGAGCTACGGTTTTGCATTCCGCCGCTCATAGTGGTAATCTGGAAGTTGTTCAGTGGCTGATTAAACAGGGACTGAATATAAATGCAAGATCTGATGATGGAGAAACTATCTTGCATAAAGCCGCTTGGAGTGGTAATCTGGAAGTTGTTCAATGGTTGGTCAAACAGGGATTGGATGTCAACGTAAAAGATTTTAACGAATCAACAGTCTTGCATACTGCCGCTTATAAAGAAGGTAATTTGGAAGTTGTTCAATGGCTGGTTAAACAGGGCGCTGATATTAACGCACGCGATAATGAGGGAACGTCTGTCTTGGACGAAGCTGAAGGAAACGATGAAATAGTTGAATGGCTGAAAAGACATGGCGCACAATAGCGCCGTTACGTTAGAGCGAAACGGCGTCTATGGGTGGCGCCTCGCCGCTTGAAAAAAGTTATTTTGGGAATTAAAAATATCGTAAGCGACCAGCGGGAGCGATTATTGGCAAACGCGCGGCAGCGCGGACTGGCTCCCCCGCCATCGGGGGCTTGCTTTTGAGTTAAATTCCTATATAATTATTATACGAAA
>JAZMZV010000226.1:0-5552 GCA_045586185.1 Thermoguttaceae bacterium
GTCGCCCGGGCGCGCGACGCCGTCAAGGACGACCCGGTTCTCAAACGCCGCGTAGACGTCGCGCTGCTGTCCTACGACCTGCTCTGGGTTCGCAACTACGCCAAAGTCAAAGAGGCGGTTGAGAAGTCCGGTCAGCCGTTCTACGGACCGGAAAATCCCGGCGCGCTTGCTAAAGCCGTTATCGACCTGGCGGAAAAAGAAGGCACGTTCCAGTACCGCGAATGGATTTCCCACTGGCCCTGGGAACCGTTTAAGAAGTCGATTTTGGAGATGTACCCAGAGAAAGAGTAATCTGCAATTCCACACGGCGCTCCTCAAAGGTTGTTTGCGGAGCGCCGCGGTCTTATTCTATCGCAATGCGTTTCCAGCCGCCCTGGAAGAATCGGAAGGTGAGCAGGGCGCCGCGGACGGTGATGTCGGTCGTCATGCCGATCCAGGCGCCTGTTACACCCAGATTCAAGCCGTGGAACGTCATTCCGAACGCGGTAAACTGGTCAAACGCCAGAATGTACGTCAGGACGATTCTCACGAACAGGAACCCGATGAGAGAAATCACCATCGGGACGCGGGTGTCGCCAGCGCCGCGGAGGGAGCCGGAAAGAGTCATCATCACAACGCAGGCGGGCGAGCAGAACGCGATGAGTTTCAGCAGCGGGACGCACGCTTTTGCCAACGAGGTTTGGTTCGGCTTCAAAAACAGGTACGGCGTGATTTCCGCGCCAAAGTAGTAAACGGAACAGGCGCAGACGGAAAACACAGCGGCAAGCCCCATGATTATAAACGTCGAACGCGCCGCCATCTCAGGCTTTCTCGCGCCGAGGAACTGCCCGACAAGAGTCGTCGCGGTCATGCTGAAGGCGTTTAACGGGGCGAATCCCCACGATTCCACGCGCAGCGCAACGCCATGCACCGCCGACGCCGTTACGCCCAGCGAGTTAATCAATCCCAAAAACCAGAGCTGACACCCGATAATCGTCATCATGTCGACGCCGGCGGGAATGCTAATCCAGAGCAGTTGGCGTATTACGCGGAAGTCCGGCTTGAACATTCGCCATTGAATTTTCAGTCCGTAACTGCCGCGAAGAACCAGAACGCTTGTAACAGCCGCGCCGACGAGAAATCCGCTGGCGGTGCCGAGAGCGACGCCGGTAAATCCAAGGTTAGGCAGACCGCAAAGACCGGTCGCCAAACTCCAGGAAACGAGAATGTTGACTGTGTTGACGGCAATCATAATCCACAGTCCGCAAGCCATGTTGCCCGCTCCGCGCAGCGACGCCGTTCCGACTGCGGTTATCATCACAAACGGAATGGTCGGCAAAACAAGCCACAGGTATTTCGACGCCAACGCGCTCGCTTCGCCTTCCAGATGAAGCCCGGCGATAATCTGAGGATAAAAGAGGAACCAAATCCCCAGCGTGAGCGCTGTCAGTCCCAGCCCGACGTTAAACGCCTGATGCATGGCGCGATTGGCTTTCTCCGGCATTCCGCCGCCAATATAACGAGCTGTCATGGCAGTGGCGCCGACAGAAACGAAAGTGAATATGCTCTGCAGACCCCAAACCACGTACCCTGAGGAACAGACCGCCGCCAGATGCTCTTTCGCCAAAAACTTGCCGGTAATGAGGAAGTCGGACGTCGAAACCAACAGCCCAAGAATGTGTTCAAAAAACACCGGCAGCGTCATCCAAAATATAATGCGAGTCAGCGCTCTGTTGTCGCGGCTGGAAAGCCGAACGACCGCAGGGGCGGAACTGGACAAAAGTTCGTCAGAATGAATTGCTGAACTTTCAGCTGACATGGGATGACGAAAGCGGGGAAATCCGGGTGGGAGACGTTGGGAAGAATAAAAAAACCTTTGCCATCGAACGGGGCAAAGGCGAACAGCGAGCGACGGGGTTCGAACCCGCGACTTGCAGCTTGGGAAGCTACCACTCTACCAACTGAGTTACGCTCGCAACTGAATTCTATTGTATAACGTAGTATATCAAAACGGATTTGTTTGTCAATAGGGGCGGGCGGGACGCCGTTTCCGGAAACTGGATCAAACAACTCTTAAAATTATTTGATTCTTTATCGAAACGATTATTCCTCTTCAATGCTCTTCATCATTTCGTCAGCAAACATGTTGTAGAATTCCAGCATGGTTTCTTCCGTCATGACGTTGAGGTCGTATCGGCACGAAATAAACGCCTCGTTGTGGCGCTGCATGACGCCGATAGAAATGGGCGTGTGCGGACGAGTCGGCGGCGCGCCGAGCATTCTGAACAGCTGAAGCGGGTATTCGTCGTGTTCAATGCGGATGTCGTCGTTTTTGCGGTAATCTTCCTGCTGACTGCTTTTACAGATGTTGCCAACGCTGGAAAGGATCACAGAACAGTGACATTGCTTATCCGACGTCAGCAGGGGCATCACTCCCGGAATCTTTTCCAAAAACTGAATCGCGCTGACAAAGATTGCCCCGGAATGCAAATTTTTGCATTTGTTCATTTCGTCCTGAATTGGCTGAAGGAATTTTTCAGAACGATCGCAGTCGACCGGACGTCTGTCCAGGAAAATGTACCCTAAAATATTGGCGCAGGGTACCGTTCTATGAAAATCGGTGCGAATATTCATCGGAACCAGCATTCTGAACCAGCGTTTTTGCCGTTCGACGGGTTTGTCGTCAACGGGGTGTTTTTCGTTCCATTTTCGTAGCGCGATATACATGTCGCGAATCATGAGCGTATTGACGCTGGCGCCCAAAGATTTGGCTTTCGCCTTGTATTTCAGGAAGAAGTCTTCTCCGAATCGCCGCCAATACATTGGGTTGACGCTTGCGGGGGCGGAATTGGCAGAATTTTCTTCCTTGATCCATGGCAAAACGCGTCGGAAGAAGAACTGCGCCACGCCGAAATAGATGTCATGAAAAATCGCTGACAGCTTGACTTTTTCTTTCGGGACAAAATGCGTTTCCTCTCGCCGTTGAAATAAATCAGGGTCGGGATGAAAATTGAGCGTTGACGTATCGGTCTGACCGTGAAGCAGCAAATCGTATTCTTTCATCCAGTCGTCAAAAAACTGATTGACTCCCAAACCGTCTCCAATGGCGTGATGAACATAGACCTCGAACGCAACGCCGTCACGATATTGCCGAACGATAATCTGACTGCAGCGCTCTTCCGGCGGGAGAGAAACCATGTATCGCGTTCCTTCGCTTTGCTCGATGGATTCTTCAGTCGTCTCAAAGACCAAAGGAACAAGATACAGGTCGTCGACGTTCCAGAACAGCTTCTTTTTCTCTTTGGACAGAACGGCTCTGAAAAGCGGTTCGTATTTCGCAACGCGCTTGTACGCTTCTACAAGCAGATCCTGGTTAATCTTTCCCCGAAACGCCCATTCCATCAATACGACCATTTCGTATCCGGGATGATCGTCCAGAATCATATATTTTTCAAACGAAGTCAGTGGAAGTAACGGCATGGCTACAGATTGTGTTGAATGTTGACGGTTCTATTAAAATGTGAAATTTTCCTTTTTATATTATACCCCAATATTTAATATCGTTTGAAGAAAATTCAGAAAAAACAGAATTATTATTTTAAAAAATCGTCCTATTGTAATTACAGGGCAATTACAGACGAATTATGGCTCTTCCGGTAAGTTGGCGCCTATTGTTGTGAAACAGCTTTTAGCTTCTAGCCTCTAGCTCCTGGCGTTTGATGTTAGCCTCTGACTTTAAAAGCTAAGTCTGGAGGTTCAAAGCACAAGCTAATAGCTAGCGGCTAATAGCTAATGGCTTCTCAGGCGCTAAATTGTCGGATGAATCTATTTACTGCTCCTCTTTGACGCTTTGCGTCATTTCGTCTACGAACATATTAAAAAATTCCAGCATGGTTTCTTCCGTAATGACGTTGAGGTCGTATCGACAGGAAATAAACGCATCGCCTTGATGCTGTATGACGCCAAAGGAAAGGGGCGTATGCGGGCGGTTTGGCGGCGCGCAGAGTATTCGGATCAGCTGAAGAGGGCGCTGATCGTGCTCAATTCGGACGTCGTCGTTTTGACGATAATCTTCCTGCAAGCTCGTTTTACAGATGTTTCCGGTATTAGAAAGAATTGTAGTGCAATGACACGTTTTTTCTGACGTCATCAAGTTCATCATCCCTGGAATCTTTCTAAAAATCTTGATTACTTTGAGAAATGTAGTTCCAGAATTAAAATTCTTGCATTTTGTAATATTTTTTTGAATAGACTGAAGAAATTCGTCTGAACGATCGCATTCAATAGGTCTTTTGTCATTAAAAATATACCCAACGATATTGGCGCAGGGAATCGTGCGATGGAAATCCGTGCGAATATTTATCGGAATGAGCACGCGAAACCAGCGTTTTTGACGTTCGACAGGTATATCGTCAACCGGATATTTTTCGATCCATTTACGCAGCGCCAAATACATATCCCTCATCATGAGCGTATTAGAGGTGACGCCTAACGAACGCGCTTTTCCCCTGTATTTCAAAAAGAACTCTTTGTCAATGCGGCGCCAGTACATCGGAAACGTATCGGAGAGCTTTGACTTATCGATATTGCCCGAATTAAACATCGGCAAAACGCGATGAGAAAAGAATCTTGCTATCCCGCGAAAAATGTCGTAGATTTTGGTCGACAACGGTAATTTTTGTTTGGGGACAAAATGAAATTCTTCGCGTCTTGGAAACAGATCGCCGTCCGGATAACAAATCTGCGCTGACGCGTCCGTTTGACCGTGGAGCAGTAAATCGTACTCTTTCAACCAGCGGGTAATGAACTGGCTGATGCCGATGCCGTCGCCAATTGCGTGGTGAACGTAAAGTTCAAACGCCACGCCGTCTGAGTATTCGCGAATGACAATTTTACCACAACATTTTTCCGGATTTTCGGAGACAACGTATCTGGTTCCTTCGCTTTGTTCGATGGACTTGTCAGTCGTTTCAAACGACAGGGGAATGAGATGCTGGTCGTCGACGTTCCAGAAATATTCGCCTTTTTGCCGGGAAAGAACGGCTCTAAAAAGAGGTTCGTATTGCGCGGCTCGTTTATAGGATTCTACGATAAGATCGCGATTGATCTTTCCTTTGAACGCCCATTCCATCAAGATTGCCATATCGTAACCGGGATGGCTGTCCAGAAACATATAATTTTCAAACGCGGTTAAAGGCAGTAACTGCATGATTATTGTCTGTTGTTGCTGTTAAAATATGGGGATATTGTCGTTGTAATAAATAATATAACAATTTTAGTTAAATTGTGTATATAATAAAGTTATCGTATGTTTGACGCTCAATTATTTAAAATTTTGATTCCCTTGCAGAAAATGGCGTTTTTACGGTCCGCGCTCAAAAGTTTTGGATATGACGGTTGTTTGGATTATATTGAACAGATGAGGAATAAAGACCAAAAAAAAGTACAAACTCCATTGACAATTTGGATAATTGTGGTAAAATAAATAATAAGGGAATTTCGCGTTATTGTATCAATTCGATCATTTTTAAGATTGAGGGATAATTGTATATAACTGAATATTCCGAAAAGAA
>JAZMZV010000227.1:0-11260 GCA_045586185.1 Thermoguttaceae bacterium
AAAAAATAAGAAACAAAGTTGAAAGGCAATTAAATGACCATAGAAGATATCAAAAAAGCAGTCTTGGAGATAGTTGAGTTGTATCCGATTAGTCGAGTAACGTTATTTGGTTCTCGGGCTAACGGATCGGCGCGTCCTGACAGCGACGTCGATTTTATTATTGAGTTTAATAAACCCGTTACGCTGATAACAATCTCGCAAATTACCGAGACTTTAGAAAATTTGCTCCAAACAAACGTTGATGTAATTCACGGTCCTGTCAGGGAAACGGATTTATTGGAAATCGACAAGGAGGTTGAGCTTTATGCAGCGTAGGGATTATATCGTTATCAATAAAATCCTGTCAGAGATAGATATTGCTTTTGACATGGTTGGCGACAGTTCTCTTTCTGATTTTTTGAATAACGAGATGCTGCAGCGAGCTGTCAGCATGACGGTTATAAATATCGGCGAGCTTGTGAAAACCATTACGGATGAAACCCGATTGGAATACAGCAATATTCCGTGGAAAGCCATTGCTGGCATGCGCGATATTGCAGCGCATAAATATCAGACGTTAAGAATGGAAGACGTTTATAATACTGTTATAATTGATCTTCCTTCTCTTAAAACTCAACTGCGCGACATTATTGATAATTGTGATTAACGCCAAGGGTCTTGAATGTTACTTTAAGTAATTATTTCTGTTTCTGTAGGTTGCTCCGTTACCGCCTTTCAATTCCAATAACTAATCGGCGAAAATCCGTCTAATCCGTAAAATCCGTGTGCGAGTTGACCTGCTCAAAACCAGCGAGGATCGCGAAGCGCAATTGCTAATTGCTCATTGATAATTGCTAATTACTTCAGCGCTTTTCTCAAGTACTTTGCTCTTAGCAGGTCGCGGTCGGAGGCGTCCAGCTGCGAGCCTTCCATGAGCTGCAAGTGCGCCGGCTGAACTCGTAAAAAGAGCATGTCCAGCACGGAACGCTCGACGCCTTCTACAACGCCCATGCAGACGCCCAGGCGCACGTTCGACAGCAGCGCCAGCGTCTCTGCGGTTTTAATAGACTGCGTGTTGCGAAGGATTTCCAGCGCCCGGTTCGCCCGGTCGGTTATGGATTCCCGATTCTCTTTGAGCAGATACGTCCGCGCTTTTCGTTCGTAGTCGACAATGCAGGGAACCATTTTCATCAGCAGCCCGACGAGGTCTTCTTCGGAATAGCCCAGCGTAACCTGATTGCTTATCTGGAAATAGTCGCCGTCCGCCGGCTCGCCTTCTCCAAACAGCCCGCGAACGACCAGCGCCGATTTATCCATCGCGTGACGAACCTTTTCCATCTGTTTGGTCAGCGTCAGCGCGGGCAGGTGCATCATCACGCTGGCGCGCATCCCGGTGCCCAAATTGGACGGGCAGGCGGTCAGATACCCCAGCTTGTCGTCGAAGGCGTAGACGAACTTCTTTTCCAGAAACCGGTCGATTTCCTGACATCGCGCCAGGGGCGTTTCCAGATCCAAGCCCGGGGCGATAGCCTGAATTCTCAGGTGATCTTCCTCGTTAATCATGACGCACGCGCTTTCGTCTGCGGCAATGCAGGCGGCGGACTGCGTCAGGGTTGACATCCCGAACGTCTTGCTGATTAAATGACGTTCGATTAACATCTGACGTTCCGTCTCTTTCAGTTCGTTCATGGAGAACGTTCCTGAATCCGGACCGAGAATTTCAGCAATAGCCGGGGTCAGGTCGTCTGTCAGACGTTTGGAGTCCGCAACGCTCAGACGGCTTACAAACGGATACTCGGCGATATTTCGCGCCAGGCGAACGCGGGACGAAATGACAACGTCTGAATCCAGACCGTTTCCGAAACATGCGGTTGAGGACGCCGCCAGGGATTGTATGTTCATGAGTGTTTGTGGTTAAGGTTAGTTATGCGAGGATTCCGTTCGTAGTCGTTCTTCCTGTCAGTCAGAACGCTTTAGAAAATTCCTCCGGGTATATAATCATCTGAATCGTCGACGTTATCGTCGTCATCGAGTTTGTCGGTTGAGCTTGTATAATAACACATGATTTTTCCATCGACTATTCTTGCTTTACAAAAGTCGGTAATGCTCTTAAAATCAATAGTAATTACCGTAGAAAAATTATCATACTGAAGCGGGGCTGGTAATAAAATGTAATAGACCCCAAGGTCGAACGTATTATTCTTATAGCCTAGCTCGCCAGGGCTAAAAGAATTCGCGACTTTGACCGTATAAACTGTTTTTCCCGTTTGAGAATCCAGACAATGCAAATACATCGCTTTGAATCCAGAGTTATAATTTGGGTTTAAGGAAACTTCAAGCGCGAATAATTTATCGTGAAAAAAATATCCTGAATTTTTCCACATAGAATGATTGTTGTTCCATGCTCGCGTCCAGAGGACTTTGTTTCCATTGTCGCGATCTATGCAAATAAGCCAATTGCTTGCAGGTTCAAAGTCTTTGGGAACGCGACCAGGATAAAGAACAGATTCAGCGCTGGTATAAGGAGTGTCATCGTCTTCGGAAGTTTCTAAATCATAAGACTCTTGAAAACGAACTCCTTGTAGAAACGCTGTCAACCCGTTTGACGGGTGAACGGTAAATGGAAGTCGTTTTATACAATCCTGTTCTTTAGATTCGTATTTGTGATAATACAAATATTTCCCAGCGTACATAACGCCGTTTATTTCTACCGGTCGAGCGTCGTAAAGACCATACTGATTACATAATAAATAATCCTCTGGATTCTCTTCTACAGAGGGGTCATTTTCTGGATCGTCCTCAATAAATGAAGGTTTGAACGATTCTAGCGCCTTATCAATTTCCGTTTTCAGTTCCGTCAGATAATCCGCCAGAACGACTTCTTTTCCGTCGTAGCGCGTCATGGACTCTGGAAAAGGAAAACTCGGATCGTCAATAACAATATTTTTGGAATTGACAACGGCTTTGGCTGTGGGGAATAGACGCCTAAACGCTTCAAGGTCGGTTTCTTTATCAGAAATTTTTTTCAAAAAAGGCAAAAAAATTCCTGTTCGTAAACCAATAATATAAACCCTAAAGACCAGTTCCGCTTCCGAAACGCGACATTTTTCAGAAGGATACGTATTATCCCAATGGTTATCTTGTAAAAACGCTCTGAGAGTATTCGGTCGAATTGAGCTTGTCCAATAATCAAAAGCGAAAAGCGCAGCGCTTTGTTTTGCCAGAGCGTCGCCCAACTCCAGAGCGATAGCCGGGGCGATGCTTGATCCCGGATACTGCCGGCGGACGTCGTCCAGTTTCGCCAGACGCAGCTGCGGGTCAGACGTCTTGTTTGCATCGTCGTACGCCGCGTTTGCCGCTTCGTCCATAACCTGACGGTAAATTTTGACTTCGTCGTCCGTCAAACGCCGATTGCGTCCTGTACTGAGCGCCCATTCAATTGGATACCATTGAGTTCTTGTTACATTGTAGCTGAAGTTGACCGATTCCGTTTTGGCGGGAAAGAACGTTCCAGGGTTTTCTTCGATTAGACGCTGGGCGTCGAGAAGGGCTTGCCGATAGTTCGGGTTCTCAAAAATCTGGTTGGCTTTTTGAACGACTTCCTCTGACGCTCGATTAAAGAAATATCTGGAAGAACCGTCCATGGACATGTCGTCTTCCTCGTCGGCGTTTTCCATGTCGAAAAGATCGTCTTCGTTGGCTTCATTTTGAACGCCGTTGTTTTGATCGCCGCCCGCCGGGGCGTCCGCCATCGCGATTGCGCCTGTAAAGGCGAATAACGTCAGGAGCAGGATAAAGTTAAGGTGGTTTCTCATGATAGTAGGGAATAGGGAATAGGGAGTAGGGAGTAGGGAGTAGGGAATAGGGAGTAGTATTTATATTCGCCGAAGGCGAAGAACTATTCCCTATTCACCATTCCCTTACACCTCTCATTATATCATATCTTCCCGATTTTATCCAGACCTATTTTTAATGCGGAATTCGGAATGCGGAATTCGGAATTGTGTTGCTGCTGGGCGTTTTCATCTATAACCGCTTGAACCAAAAATAATCAAATTTTTTAGCCAATTTCTAAAAATCTACTTGAAAACAAAGTAAGAATTGTTTATATTAAAAGCAAACAAAGGCGGTACGCTCTTTAATCGCGTTTAGCAGAGAAATTGAATTATAAACAGGAGGACATTATGTTTGGAATGCCTGGAAGACCGATGAGAAAGGTTTGCGCTAATTGCAAAAACACGTATATCGAAGGAGATAAATACTGTCGGTATTGCGGAGCGAAGATGGGGAAACCTGCCTTCATTCCAGAAAACTTCGCCTGTATCTATGGACCGCCGCCCATCACGAGAGTTCATAAATGTGTAAAATGCGGGTACACATGGACAACCAATCAGATGATTGACCGTGAACGCTACTGTCCGAAGTGCGGCGGTTCTGCCCCGGGTAAAGCAAAGGACGGAGAAGAGGGGGGCGCATTTGCTCCAGAAGCTCCTGCGCCGGTCTTGGAAAAGCATCTGGATAACGTCCAGGGGTACTTGGACAACGTCCGAGAGTACGTGGACAACGCCTTCGCGAGAATGGAAGACGAGGAAAACAAAGAGGCATAACGAGTAGCGAATGGATGAAAGACGGTAATGGAGTTCGCGTT
Organism: Thermoguttaceae bacterium; assembly: GCA_045586185.1. Taxonomy (GTDB): domain Bacteria; phylum Planctomycetota; class Planctomycetia; order Pirellulales; family Thermoguttaceae; genus RUG11551. The sequence goes on from JAZMZV010000227.1 coordinate 4,628, forward strand.
AGCGAACGGAATTACGCATTCGCCGGAACGGCGAACAAAAAGGAATAACGAGTTGCGAGAAACGCAAGCGTCGTACACAATCTTCTCGCTTCTCGCTCCGTGGGTTAAAACCCACGGCTATTAATGTTGAACCGCTAACGCGGTTCTAGCGGATGCGCAAGCGCCTCAATAAAACCTCTCGCAACTCGCAACTCGCAACTCGCAACTAAAAATGGATGTAACAGAGCTAAAACGTTCGCAGCTTGAACTTGTCGCGCAGCACAGGGAATCCCTCCGAAAATCCCCGCATCTTGAGTGGCTGTTTTTTGAAATTACCAATCGATGCAATCTCAGATGTCGGCATTGCGGGAGCAACTGCACCGCTTTTGGTCAGACGCTGACCGTTGAGGATATTAAAGGCGTCCTGAAAACCATTCCGGGCGATAAACCCTCAATTTGCTTAACCGGCGGCGAGCCGATGATGCATCCTGCTTTTTTCGAGATAGCTCAATGCGTTCGGTCGATGGGGTTCTATTGGGGCATGACGACAAACGCGACGTTGATTGACGACGTGGTCGCAGAGAATCTTAAATTGGTTGGAATGTCTACCGTGTCCGTCAGCCTGGACGGGATGGAGCGCTCGCACGACTCGCTCCGGCAGCGGAAGGGCAGCTGGCGTCTTGCTCTGCGCGGGCTGAAAGCTCTGCAAAAGGCAGGGTTCGAGCCGCAGGTAACGACCGTGTTACATCGAGACAACTTCAACGAACTGGACGAGTTGTACGACATGCTCACTCAGATGGGTATAACCAGCTGGCGTCCGATCAATGTAGAGCCAATTGGCCGTGCCTGCGAGTCGAGCGACATGCTGTTAACGCCGGAACAGTTTGGTCAATTGATTTCTTATATACGGAACAAGCGGTTTGACAACGCCAACAAAATGGAAGTAACGTTCGGGTGCTCGCATTACCTTGGGGTGGAAAACGAGCGCATGGTTCGCGATCATTATTTCCTCTGCGGAGCGGGAATCATGGTTGCCAGCGTCCGAAGCAACGGCGACATTTGCGCCTGTCTGGACATCGAAAACCGACCGGAGCTGGTTCAAGGCAACATCCGGACCGACAACTTTATGGACGTCTGGCTCAATCGATTTCAGGTTTTCAGACGCGACCGGACAGCCGACTGCTCCAAATGCGTCAATTGTTCTCAACGGTTTATTTGCGGCGGCGATTCAACCCATACGTGGGACTTCGACCGCAGCCAGCCGCTATTGTGCTATCAAGACTTTGGGAGACAGTAGGCAAGAGAGAGTGGTAAGTGGTTAGTGGTAAGTGGTAAGTGCAGCGTTTTGCGTCCTAACCACTAACCACTTATAACTTACTACTCCCTATTCCCTACTCCCTACTCCCTACTGCCTACTGCCTACTGCCTACTGCCTACTGCCTACTGCCTACACTCCCTATGAAACGAGAATTGAGAAAACTGTTTGACTCGCGCGTCGAGGCTGTTTTGAAGACGCTGCCGGCGGAGGTTATGGATATAATCAACAACGAAGTTCCGCTGCTGGTAGAGGATTACCCGTCAGACGAAGTCATGGAAACCATGGGAATAGAATATCGTCACGAACTGTGCGGGCTGTTTACCGGAATCGGGATTCCCGAGAAATCCATTGAATCCCCGCCGATGACGCCGGACTCCGTCGTGATTTATCGAGAGGGAATCATCGTTCAGGCGTTAGAATCGGACGAGTCGCTGTCGGATGAATTCTTTGAATGGCTCGACCCGGAATTAAAAACGCTCAAACCATCGGATATTAATTTAGAACTCCTGGACGAAGAAATCCGTATTACGATTTTACACGAATACGGACATCTTCACGGTTTGAGCGACGACGATTTGGAATCGCTGGGATATTAAATAGTTAGGAGTTAGGAGTTGCGCATTCGCGTCCTCGCCGCTCGAATCTTGCAACTTGACTAATCAATCATCAATGACTGATAAGGTCTTACGGGAAGAATCCCAAAAACTTTTGACAATTTATAAAAAAGTCCCAATTCCCCTCTTGACAGTTCTGGATTATTTGATAAAATAATCAAATGTTATGTGAGGAACGATATGAAAAAGCGTAAGTCAAATATTTCGTCGCCGGAGCGTCTGGCAAACCGAGTGAAGATTTGCAAAGCCCTCGGTCATCCAATTCGTTTAGGCATTATTGAAATGCTGGCAGATGAGAATGAATTATGCGTTTGCGTATTTCAAGAGAAATACAAAGTGGATTATGCCGCCATTTCCCGCCATTTGCTGGTTCTCAAAAATGCGGGGCTTGTAGTAGACGAAAAACGGGGAAAGAACGTTTTCTATCGTTTGGCGCGTCCTTGCGTGCTTGATATGTTTCTCTGCATGGAAGAGCAATGTTGTCCTGAACGTTAAATTCGAAAAAACGCCTGTCGATCATATCGCCGACAGGCTAATTGACCGTTGGGAAAAACTGAAAATTTTTTTGTTTTTATATTTGATTATTTAGTCAAATATTCACAATTATTTGAAAGGCGTTTTATGAAAAAGCAATTTACCATTGCAGGAATCCTGTTGGGCGTTTTCCTGATCGGGTATTATCTGCCTGTTACAAACAAGGATGTAGGCAACGCGATTATCGAAGCGTTTAAAATGCTTCAGTGGTACGCCCGATGTCATACGCTTGCTTGCGTCGTTCCTGCAATTATGATAGCCGGCGCGATAGCGGCTTTTCTTGACAAGACGGTTATCATGAAGTATTTAGGTCCGCAGGCGTCGCCGATTCAAGCCTATGGCGTTTCCAGTGTTTCAGGTTTGATTTTGGCGGTTTGCTCTTGCAGCGTTTTGCCGATGTTTGCCGGGATTTATCGGATTGGCGCCGGGCTGGGACCTGCGACAACGTTCTTGTTTTCTGGTCCCGCATTAAACGTGATGGCAATTTTTTTGAGCGCTCGCGTTTTGGGCTGGGAATTGGGCATTGCTCGAACGGTCTTGTCGATTGTCGGCGCCATTCTTGTCGGTTTGGCGATGGCGTTCATTTTCAGACGATCCGAGAAAATGCGCGCGGCGACTATCATGATGCTGCCGGATCCTGTCGACACCGGTCGCCCGCTCTGGAAGACGGGGCTGGCGCTGCTGACGATGATTATGTTTCTCGTTTTTAGCGACTGGGTCAATCCTGGGACGTCAATTATTACAATTCCGCAAGGCGAAACCGTTCTGCGAATGGAACAGCGCGATTATACGCCGGTTCTGGTCAAAGATGAAATCCGTTTGGACGTGTCCGTTCTTCAGCAGACAACCGGAGACGTCAACGTTCAGATCAATGAGGTTCTTTCTGGCGGCGCGGCGGCAGACAGCTTTGTTCCCGGCAGTAAATTAAACGTTCAGCTGAAACAAATTTCAAGCTGGGAGTCGAACGTTCAGGAATCGTACCAGTGGGCGTTGACGATTTATCAAACCCGATGGTATTACGCGTTGGGGATGTTAGTCCTGTTATTGATTATGTTCTGGCGCTGGTTTACCCGCGATGAGTTAAAAGAGTGGCTTTCTCAAAGCTGGTCTTTTGGCAAATCGATTATTCCATTGCTTTTTGGCGGCATTTTCATAACAGGGTTTGTTTCGTCCCTGATTCCCGCAGAATACGTTGTCAAGCTGGTTGGTTCCAACACGCTCATTTCAAACGTCATAGCGTCGTTGATCGGAACGCTGTGGTATTTTGCCACCTTGACGGAAATTCCGACCATGCAGGCTCTGCTCGAACTCGGCATGCACAAAGGTCCGGCTCTGACGCTTTTGATTGCCGGGCCAACGCTGTCGCTGCCGAGCATTGTGGTCATTGGTCGTTATCTGGGATTTGTGAAAACGTCCGTTTTCGTCCTGCTTGTAGTTGTACTCAGTTCAATTTCCGGATTCTTGTTCGGATTGATTTAGATTTCCATATTAGATTCAAAGGAGACAAATAATGAAAATTCAGGTTTTGGGAACAGGATGCAGCAAGTGTACGCAGCTGTATGCAAACGTTCAAAAGGCGGTTGCTGAACTTCAGTTAGACGCCGAGGTTGAAAAGGTTCAGGATATTGACGCGATTCTGGCTATGGGGGTTGTTTTAACGCCGGGTTTGATGGTTGACGGCAAACTTCGCGCTTCCGGCAGAGTTCCCAACGTGGAGGAGGTCAAAAAGTTTTTATCATGAAAGCTGTTAAATACGCATTGTTGACATTTGTCGTTCTGACATTCATAATGCAGATTATTCGCTCATGTGAAGCTGTCAACGTTCGAGAACTGCCTGAAGGAACGTCTGTAATCGTGTTCCACGCCGCGATTCGATGTCCAACGTGCCGGACGATGGAACGTCTGACAAAAGAGCTTTTGGACAACTCGTTCTCGGGTCAAGACGTCGCTTTTTACGTCATGGACTATCAATCGCCCGAAAATCAGGAAATCGTAAAACGGTTTGGAATTGCAACTGCAACCGTTGTATTTCTCGAAAAAGAGGGCAATTCCGTTCGGTTTGAAAACTTGGTAAACGAAGCGTGGGAAACCGTCGGGCAGGAAGAGAGGTTCACACAAACCATTCGTACAAATTTAGAGCGTTTCCTTAAAAAAGAATCTGCCATTCAAACGCAGGACAATAGCGAGGGAACGATTATCAATGAAACCTTAAATTGGGAGTAACGCAGAAATGTTATCAATAAATAATTGCGTCAACCGGACGCCAGAGAATTTCCCCATCGATCAGGCGCGGCATGAAAGTTTGCTGTTTTCAGGATCAATGCGGCGTTTTGCAAAGCAGGCGATTGTTTTGCTTGCCGCTTTTTTAGGAGCGGTTAACAGCGGTTTGTGTTTTGCTCAAAGTCAGTCGCAGAAATTTGTACCGTATCATTTCAGCGCCAAAGAGCTGGATAAAAAGCTCGGCGTTGACGAATCCGCGCCTAAACCGGAACGGTGCATTCGCCTTGTTTATTTCCATCGCAACCCGGGCTGCAACACCTGTCAAACGATGGCATCATACGTTTTCCAGACGGTTGAAAGCAAATTCCAGAAGCAGGCGCAGAATAAAACTCTTGTACTGCGGTATCTGGACTTTGAAGACCCGAAAAATCGAGCGTTTGTTCAGGCGTTCAATATTAGCTCTCCCTCTTTGATTGCAATTGAGTCCGTGAATAACAAAGACGTCCGATACTGGAAATTGGGGCGAATCTGGTCGCTGGCTGGCAGCAAGGAAGAATTTCAGAGTTATATTTTCAATGAAGTAACTCGAAAACTGGAGCAGAAATAAATGTTGGAGAACTTTTGGGTTGCATTCTCCAGCGCCTTCGCGCTGGGATTTTTATCGTCAATCAGCCCGTGTCCGTTAGCGACGAACATTGCGGCTGTGTCGTATATTGGCAAGTCGTTTGGACGCGCGGATAAACTGTTACAATCCGGCTTCGCCTACGCCTTCGGCAGAGCTGTTGCATATACCGTTTTGGCGGCGATTTTATCGTTGGCTGTTTGCTCGGCTCAAACGGTTGTGCAGGCTGTCGCGATGCAGATTTATTTTTGGTCTGGACCGTTTTTGATTCTGCTCGGCATGGCGTTTTGCGGCATGTTCACGATGAATTTGGGCTTCATGACAAACGAACGCCTTGTAAAAGTTATGAAGAACGCCGGAATAATCAATTCGTTTTTATTGGGCGTGCTGTTTGCATTGACTTTCTGCCCGACGTCCGCCGCTGCGTTTTTGGCTCTGCTGGGGCTTTGTGCGAAAGCAAACTCTATTATACTCATGCCGATGATTTATGGCTTGGCGACGGCGATTCCCGTTTTGGTTTGTGCAATAATTTTAGCGATTACGCCCCAATATCTGGGAAGCGTTTTCAAGATTATTACCAAGATGGATTTTTGGATTCGCAATATTGCCGGCGTTGTTTTTATCGGGTTAGGAATTTGGTTTTCCTTGGTTTTTGTTTGGTTCTAACAGAAAGACGCTCTAAATTGACTCGCGCCTCGAGTCGGTTTTAAAAACGCTGTCGGATGAATTCTTTGAATGGCTCGACCCGGAATTAAAAGCGCTCAAACCATCGGATATTAATTTAGAACTCCTGGACGAAGAAATCCGCATTACGATTTTACACGAATACGGACATCTTCACGGTTTGAGCGACGACGATTTGGAATCGCTGGGATATTGATAAATGCTGCGAGAAACGAGTGATTGAAAGACGGTAGGAGGAAGACAGTAGGCAAGAGGCAGTAGGCAGTAGTGAGGATCGGCGCAGCCCGAGTGTAACCCCGTGGGTGTAAGCGTAGCGAACGGAATTACGCTTACTGGCTACCCGCCACGGGGCGCCGGAACGGCGAACTTGGCGCCGGGTTCAAATTTAAGGGTTCGCCTTCGGCGAACTGCGTAACTTCTCTCCCGCGGTCGCTTGCCAACGTCTTTCATTACCTTATCAGACTAATTTCTGCTTGCCTACTGTTACTTCAGCTGGAAAGATGTTATGTAACCATTTATAACATAAATAATTGCATAACATTCTAAAATTTTAAGTGTTTTTTGCTACCCCTATTGACAAATCTGTTTTTTTAGTTTATACAAAACATACAAATACCGATTTACGCCATACTTCTTTTGAAATGGACAAATACACACAATCG
>JAZMZV010000228.1:0-22602 GCA_045586185.1 Thermoguttaceae bacterium
GGAACCGGAACCTACGCCGGGACATTTGCTTCGGCGGGAATCCATCGCGGTTGTCGGACTAAGCTGGATTCTGGCTGGGCTTTTGACAGCGCTTCCTTTTTTGTTCTCCGGCGTCATTCGAGACAAAGACGAATCTGGCAAACCGATTCCGATGTCAGTTGTTGATTGTCTTTTTGAATCCTTTTCCGGCGTAACAGGCTTTGGAGCGTCAGTTATCAGCGACGTTGAAGATCCTTTCTGCATTCCCAATGCGATTCAATTTTGGCGGTGCGAACTCCACTTTTTAGGCGGCTTGGGCATTATGGTATTGTTTGTCGCGATTCTGGGCGCACATTCTGCCGGGAAATCGCTCATGCTGACAGAAATGCCGCGCTCCTCTAACGATTCCCCCTACGCTCAGGCGCGAAAAACCGCTTTCGCTTTGTTGGAAGTGTATCTGGGATTAAACGCCTTTTTAATGTTCCTGCTTGTATTGGAGGGTATGCCCTTTTACGATGCGGTTTGTCATTCGTTTGCCTGCGTCGCAACTGGCGGGTACAGTTCCCGAAACGCCTCAATCGACAGCTTTCATTGCCCTGTAATTGAACTGACGCTGATTATATTCATGCTTATTTCTTCGTGTAACTTCGCCCTGCTTTACTATGCAGGCACGTGGGAGAAGAAACGAATCGATATGGGCGCGCCAGATGGAAAAGAGCAGTATAAAATCGAGTTTGGCATTTTCAAACTACTCAAAAACTCGGAGTTTCGCCTCTTTGTTTGCATCGTTCTCTTGGCGACCGTTCTGGTTTCCGGCTCGTGCTGGCTTCACGGCGATTTTCTTCCGGAAGGGCAGAAGAACAACCTGAGCTGGTCGTCGCTGTGCGACAGTTTTCGTTACTGCGGATTTCAGGTGGCGTCGATTGTCTCGTCAACCGGCTTTGGACTGAAAGAATACGATAACTGGAACGATTTCTCGCGCGGCATTTTGTTAGTTTTGATCTTTACCGGGGGCTGCGTCGGCAGTACGACTTGCGGTTTGAAACTCATGCGGCTTATTGTCCTGTGGAAAACGCTGCGAATAGAAGTGGAACGCGTGTTTCGTCCTAAAATTGTCCGCGTCCTTCAGATTCAGGGAAAGCCGGTTGAGGATTCAGACGAAATGCGCCGCAGCGTTTTGACGTACATCGCCCTGTACGCAACGATCTTTGTCATGGCATGCGTCTTGCTGCTGGCTATTGAACCCGCGACAACCTGGACAAACAATAATTATGACAGCAACGATCAGATGTTCGACAGCATCACAGCGGTGGCGACGGCGTTTAACTGCGTTGGACCGTCGTTTGGAATAACCGCTTCCGGTAATTTCGGCGTCTTCCACGACCCGGCAAAGATACTGTTTATTGTCTTAATGCTCATGGGACGTCTGGAGATTTTCACTCTCATCGTGTTCCTGCACCCAGGGTTCTGGAAAGGGTAGCGGAGCCGAAATCAGCGGACGGTTTCAGAGCAGATCTTTTGTAACAAGTCCCAGTAGTCTGAGGATTTTGTAGGATGTTTTTTGTTGCCGGACGATTTATGCGCCACGACCATGTTCAGTTCCGGTATGACGGTTATGTACTGACCGTACATTCCACAGGCGGAGAAAGAGCCTTTTCCGCCGATGGCGTTTTTGCCAAACGGTTCGATCCACCACATATAACCGTAGCCCAAACCTCGGCGCGAGTCGTCGAACTTTGTAACAGGCTGAGTTGACTCTTCCATCCATTTTTCGGGAACGATCTGTTTGCCGTTCCAGTTTCCTTTTTGAAGAGCCAGCTGTCCGAGGGTTGCCATGTCCCGGGTGGAAAAATGGAAATGGTACGCCAGATGTACGGACTTGCCAGCGTCGCCGGAACGCTTGTGAATGGATCGGTTCCAGTCTTTTAATTCCAGCGGTTTGGCAAATGACTCCTCAAACGCGTCGTAGACGTTCTTCCCAGTCTTGATTTCAAAAACCGTTCCAGCGACGTTGAAATCCCAGTTATTGTAAACAAACCGGGTTCCCGGCTTCGTTTTGCCGCGCTGAGGCGCTTTCCCTTCCGGGATTCCACCGGCGTTGGACGCCTCATGATAGACCCCGGATCGGGCGGAAATCAAATCCAAAACTGTCGCGGTTTTCTCGATCGGCTCCAAACCTCCGACGTCGTCAATTCCCAGCTCCCCAATGGTCTGCGACAGGTCAATTGACCCGTTTTCCACGTATGCTCCGTACATCATGGAAAGAATGCTCTTTCGGCATGACGCGATATAGGAAACCTCGGTTACGTCCCCATACGTAAAGACGGTTTCGCCGTGAACGAGAATAACCATTCCCGTCGTTCCCATGTTTCGGCTTTTGATAAACTCTGGAATGGCGTCAAGCGTCTTTTGAGGAATGACAACCTCTTTGGCGTTGTCGCCGTGAGAACTCGCCGGCGCGAACAGAACGCTCGCAAAAACAATCGCCAGCAGAGCGCTCGCCTTGAATGGGTTGCAAAAGCCTTTCATGAGAATCTCCTTTTGAAAAATAGGGTTAGTCGCAGTCTTTCGTTTAATCGCGGTCTTTCAGACGAAACGCCGATTGATATTCTTTTCCCAGCCCCAGCCGTTTCGCCAGTTCCAGCAGATTGAGCCGATTTAACGCCTCGCTTTTTATCGGTCGTTTGGAATCCCAAAAGATAAGAGCGTTAAGAGCGCTGACGGCTAAGGGGGAATCCAGTATCCGTTTAATCAGCTGCGCCTGACGTTTCGTCTGACACGGCAGGAAGTAACACGTGTCGTCCAAGACGACGGGGCGCCCATCCTGCGGTTTGACAATCTGAAAGGCAAGCGTCCGGTACAGCCCAGAAATCGCGACCTTCCACGGCGTAAAAGCGTAATCCCCAATCCCAAAAATGGAAAACGGCGTCTGTTTGTTATAGACGGCGCTTTTCCGATTCTGAAAATAGTCGAAATGATTCTGCAAATACGTCCACGTCAGCGGGGCGTCATGCTGAAGGCGCTCAACGCTCTGCCCAACGCGCGTTTGGGGAACAAGCAGAAATCGGCGAATCGACTCAACGCGTCCGTTGGCGACGTCTGAACTTTTCAACAGCGGATAGACGCACAGCGGTTCCAGAGTCGTCTGTTCTCCCAGCTTGTTGAGATAAACGTTGTCATCAAGTCGGGTCAATTCCAAAACTTTAGAGCAGTCGTGTTTGACTCCAGAACGCCATTGCGGCTGCGTTACATCCGGCTGAAACAGTTCCGAGAACGAGTCTGTAAATGCCGCGTCGTTGACCAGCGTCCCGTTTCTCAGCGCAACGGTCTGACTTGGCTGATCGCTTTCCAAAGCGTCGTAAACAGGGCAGGGGACGAGAAGGGCGTCCGTTTCCGGCTGAAATTGAATCAACAGCAAACACGCCGCGGCGGAAACGTTAAAAAAGCGTTTGGCGTCGATTTTGTAAATGCTGGCAGAAGCGTACGTCAGCGCGTTTTTCCAAATAAACCGGAGAACTTTTCTGGCGACGGACGTCTTGCAGAGCATGGCTAATACGCCGCGGCGTCCCTGTAACGCCTTGACTTCTTCAACCATCATCCATTCGGAAATATCGAAGTTGCTTTTCCCCGTCAGAGCGTCAATACCGGCAAGATTTTCTGCGTTCTCCTTTTGGGGAACGTTGCCAGAGTTTAACCGGGCGAGTTCGGAATTCGTAACCCACGGCGGGTTGCCAATAATCAATACAGAACCGTTCAGGGTATCCAGAACCTGTTTCCAGCGGTTAGAAAAGAAGTCCGCCTTTTGAGCGACAATGCGCCCGTCGTTGATTTTCTTAACGTTTTGAACGTATTGAGCGTTAACGTCGCCTGCCCAGATGCGTTTGGCGTTGGGAAACGCCTTGGCGGCGGCAAGAACAAAAGCGCCCTGACCGCAATTCGGTTCGAGAATCGCGTCAGGGTCGATAAATTGCCGCACAAGACGGCAGACGCGTTGAGCCAATTCCGGCGGCGTCTGCCAGTCCCCGCGTTCTTTGCGAAACGCATTTTTGCGCGTTTCCTCCATCATAAAAACTTATGGATTTAATAGAAGGTAATCGTGTTTTTTTAAAAAATCAATTCCTTTAAAGATTTCATCATCTGAATATTTGGGCTTAAGTTTTTTGACGTTTTTTTCGATATCCTGTTCAATCGTATTCTTATCGAACTGATTTCGAGCAAGCTCTCTATCTACCCAAACAATCGTTGCATAAAGTTCCAACGTTTTTGCATTTGATTTACCAAAACACTGAATAACCTCATCAAGATTATCTTTATTCTTTTCGATAAAGTCGGCTGCTTTTTGTTCCAATTTGGAAAAAGCGCTATCTTTATTAATAGAAAGATCGTAACCAACGTCAGCTCTAGCAACCAAGTTGATAACCTCAAAACTATCGAGTGTTTCAATATCTTGCGAAATACTGTTTGAAAACGGTCCGTAATTATAAAAACGGAACCGATAACCAAGAGGAACGTCAAAATGTTCTTTGAACAAATAAATCAGTTTTTGAATTGACGTTTTTCCCAATTGAACATTTGGAAACATACTGTTATGTTTCTTAACAATATAGGCAATCAAGGCTAAACGATTCCATGGATACATTTCAAAATGAGAATCCATTTTTTACTCCTTTATGATTTCATTTGCTTGTTTAACATTATCAAATGGAACATATAAACGAATAATTGGACTTTTTTCCAAATTTTTTAAAAATTGTGATAACGGAGAAAGATTTTGCAATCGACCATCCGTCATAAGGATTTTAATTTCATCCGTGTCTCTTTTTTTATACCAATTACTATCTGCGGTGTCAACCCAAGTCTCAATATTATTTTCTCTCAATTTTTCTTTCCATCTTTCAATTTTATCGCTTTCTTCAAATTGTTTTTCTCCAATAGCTGTACTACGGTATATACAACGATCGTGTCGTCTTTCAAAAAGAGCTTTAACATGGCGATCATTTCTGTCTTGAGTCATTTGTCCCCAAACGTAAAAATCATCCCATTTCAGATATTCCTGAAGATTCTCTTTTGAAATAGGTTCAGGAAAAACACCTTTGAGGTTAGACTGGTTGAGTAGCTTTTTTACATATTCATTTGCATGAAAATCGCAGATACGACGAGTTTCTTGGAAATATACCTGTTTAAACATCATGTATCTTGCAATAATAAACGCTTCTGCTGCATTTACTCCATCTTCTTTAATTGCAAATGAAGGAGAATCATTTTTGTCATACAGCGTTGTCATAACCAAAATTCTATCGAGATCAAAAACACCGTATTTTACTCCCGCATAATATGAATCTCTCAACAAATAATCGGAACGGTCAGCATCTAACTGACTGGAAATTATATTATGCCAATAACGATACGTATTATTATCTGATGGTCCAACAATCAAATTAGCAACTTCATCTGCTTTAATATTATAATTTCTATTTAAAGGATGATTTTCTATAACATCATTTAAAACAAAACGTATTATACCTGCAGAATAGTCTTCATGAGTGAAAGACGTATCATTATTTTTAGGCATAAATTCTTCTCCTGCATGAGAAAAGGGACTATGCCCAATGTCATGAAGCAGACAAGCTAATCGAACAATTATTTTATCCCTTTTAATATTATCTTTATTAAAATTGCATTCACTACGTAAGATTACGTTATCAAATATTTTAGACCCTAAATGCATTACGCCTAAAGAATGTTCAAATCTTGTGTGAGTCGTCCCTGGATACACTAAATCAGACATCCCTAATTGACGTATTCTTCGCAGTCGTTGAAAAGCTGGATGATTTATTATATCACGTTCCCATTCATTAAACGATATAAAGCCATGAATTGCGTCTCTAACTTCGTCCATTGCTTGATAATCACTTTTATTAAAAAAGATAAAAATATAAAAATCTTACATCCAGTCAAGAATTCTCAACTGGATGTAAGTAAAAGTTGTATCAGAATTTAAAAGTTAAATGTATCTTATTTAACCTTGAACTTGCATCCGTAAACGGCTTTATCTCCGAGCTGTTCTTCAATGCGGAGAAGCTGGTTGTACTTGGCGATACGGTCAGTTCGGCTCATGGAACCGGTCTTGATCTGTCCGGAGTTGGTGGCAACGGCGATGTCCGCGATAGTCGCGTCTTCGGTTTCGCCCGAACGGTGCGAGGTAACGGAGGTGTATCCGGCGCGGTGAGCCATTTCGATGGCGTCGAGCGTTTCGGACAGCGAACCAATCTGGTTGACCTTGATCAAAATGGAGTTGGCGGCGCCGAGCTGAATGCCCTTTTCCAGGTACTTGACGTTGGTAACGAACAGGTCGTCGCCGACGAGCTGGCATTTGCTGCCGATGGCGGCGGTCAGAGCTACCCAGCCGTCCCAGTCGTCTTCAGCCATACCGTCTTCGATGGAGTCGATCGGGTACTTTTCAACCAGACCTTTGAGGTATTCAACCTGTTCGGCGGAAGTGCGTTTCGCTCCATTTTCTTCTTTCCAGGTATAGTCGTACAGACCTTCCTTGTAGAATTCGCTGGCAGCGCAGTCCAGAGCGATGGTAACGTCTTTGCCGGGTTCGTATCCAGCCGTCTTAATAGCTTCGATGATGCAGTTCAGAGCGTCTTCGATGGAGTCCAGAGCCGGGGCGAAACCGCCTTCGTCGCCGACAGCCGTCGACAGACCGCGAGCCTTGAGAACCTTCTTCAGGTTATGGAACGTTTCAGCTCCCATGCGGAGACCTTCTTTGAACGTGGGCGCTCCAACGGGACGAATCATGAATTCCTGGAACGCGATCGGGGCGTCAGAGTGCGCGCCGCCGTTGATGATGTTCATCATCGGGACGGGCAGCGTGTAGGTGTTCGTTCCGCCGATGTAGCGGTACAGCGGAAGACCGAACGACGCAGCAGCCGCTTTGGCGACAGCCAGAGAAACGCCGAGGATGGCGTTGGCGCCGAGCTTGGATTTGGTCGGGGTTCCGTCGAGGGCAATCATCAGCTTGTCGATGCCGCGCTGATCGCAAGCGCATTTGCCAATCAATTCGGGAGCAATGATTGTGTTGACGTTATCAACGGCTTTGGAAACGCCTTTGCCGAGGTAACGGCTCTTGTCGCCGTCGCGCAGTTCCAACGCTTCGTTAACGCCGGTAGAGGCGCCAGACGGAACAGCGGCGCGTCCCAGCGTACCGTCTTCCAGAACAACGTCAACTTCAACTGTAGGATTGCCGCGGGAATCGATGATTTCGCGAGCTGTAATCTTTTTAATCGCTCTGCTCATTATATCTCCTTAAGGTTATGAAATGAAAAAAGGGTTTATTGATAACGTAATATTATTAGAGTATATTATACCACAATTTGGGGAATAGGGAATAGCCCCCGATGGCGGGGAATTGATTAATTCGGAATGCGGAATTCGGAATTACGCAAGCGACGACGCGGCGCTTAATTATTCCCAGAACTTCCCAGATACTCCCAGCAAATTCCCAATTCTCCGTCCCGCTTAAAAACTTCAACGCAGCCGAAAACCCTTCCGGGTCGCGGACGAAGTCCGCCAAAGAATTTTTAAGCCGCAAAGAACGCAAAGAAGCAATCGGGCGAATCTAATTTTACCAACTTTTATGTCTTCACAGTCAAAACGCATCCCGAACTCGCGTTTATAATCTTTTTCCCTTGAGTTAAATAAACCGGGTGTAATTATTGTTTTAGCAATTTTTTTGAAATAATTATTCACATCAGGACGTCATTTTCCGTAATAAAGGGAAACAATCGTTAAATCAACAGATTCTCTTTCCTGCAAAAAAGATTATATCAACTCGTACTTGGAGAATGGCTCCAATGTATGCAATTTTACGTATTGGTTTATAAACCATAACCTTTTTTTCTTTTTTTAATTATGACAATGGAATCTCTTTTTGATGCAGTGGAAAACGACAATCTGGAACTGGTTGAAGGACTTCTGAAACAGGGAGCTGACGTTAACGCTCAAGACGAGGACGGCAGGACTGTCTTGCATTATGCCGCCAAAAACGGGAATTTGGAACTTGTTGAGTGGATTGTTGAACAAGACGCAGACGTCAACGCTCAAGACAAGGACGGCAGAACTGTCTTGCATTATGCTGTTGAAAGCGGCAATCTGGAGTTGGTTCGACTGCTGGTTGCCGAAGGCGCAGTCGTCAGCGCAACAGACGACAACGGCAAGACTGTCCTGCGTTCTGCCGTCTTGTACGGGCGCCTGGAAATGGTTCAATGGCTTATTAACCATGGCGCAAACGTCAACAAAAAGGACGACGACGTTTTGACAATATTATATTGCGCCTTTCAAAGCGATCGCCAGAACGCGGTTCAATTCGTTGTTGAACGCGACTCAGACGTCGATAATAACAATCGCGATCAGATGGATTCGTTTTATGCAATCCAAAACATAAGATGGGATTATATTCAACGACTGGTTAAACAAGGCGTTGACGTCAACACGACCGTCAAAGACGGTAAAACTTTATTGCATTTTGCCGCTCAAAGCGATAATCTGCAAGCGTTTCAGTGGCTTATTAACCATGGCGCAGACGTCAATGCGAAAGACAATAAGGGACAGTCTGTCCTGTTTATTGCCGCCCAAAACAGAAGTCTGAAAACGCTTCAGTGGCTGGTTAATCATGGCGCGGACATTAATGCAAAAGACAATAAGGGTTGGACTGTCTTGCATTATGCCGTCAAACATGAAGACTGGATCACGCTTAAACGCCTTGCTAAACTTGGCGCTGACTTCAACGCTAAAGACAAAAACGGTATGACGATTTTACTTCATGCCGCCGAATGCGGGAATGAGGAACTGGTTAAACGCCTGGTTAAATATGGCGCAGACGTCAACGTGAAAACCAAATGGGGAAAGACCGTCATGCATTACGCCGCCGATTTGGGAAAATGGGCGCTGGTTCAATGGCTCATTGAGCTCGGCGCAGACGTCAACGCCAAAAACAGATGGGGGGAAACCGTCTTGGATCGTGCCAACGCAAACAGAAACAGCGGACTGGTTCAATGGCTGGTTGAACATGGCGCTATAGAATAAGGTTTCTGGGGAGCGGACATTGTCCGCGTATTTTGGCGGGCAATACCCGCCACCCGTAAGCGCCGTCCTACTGTCTACTCGTGTACTCCAATGATCTTCTCCATCCACACCATATCGTACCAGCGGTTGAACTTCCAGCCGCATTTATGGAAATGGGCGACGATGACGTATCCGAGCCGTTCATGGAACCGGACGCTGTCCAGAGTCAGATATTCGTCTTCCGGGTCAGGATAGGCAATGCAGGCGTTGAGGTTCAGAATTCCCTGCTGTTTGAGAGCGGATTCCAGTTTCTCGTACAGAGCTCGCCCGATTCCGCGCTGATGAAAGCCCCGTTCAACGTAGATAGACGTCTCAGCAGAACGAAAGAACGCGGCGCGGGGATGGAACGGCCCACCGTAGGCGTAACCGACCAAGCGGTTATCGACAATCGCGACAAAATACGGATACCGCTTGAGCGTCTTTTCCATCCGGCGCCGGATTTCCTCTGCGGTTGGAGCAACGTATTCAAAAGAAACCGCCGTTTGAGTTACGTACGGCGCGTATATCGCCGCAATAGCTTCCGCGTCTTCGCAAACGGCAGGGCGAATAACCAGGTCTGAAATCGACATAATCCGAGTTCGTTGTTATGAGTTAAAAGGCAATCGCAACAGTCCTCAATGCAAATTGAGAACCGTACAAGCGTTAATCTCACTTATTCTTCTGCGCCTTGCTCTTTCAGCCACTGAATCAATTCTGGATTCTCGCTTGAGGACGCCTTGGTCAAGACGGACATTCCATCATTGTCTTTTGCGTTGACGTCAGCCCCTTTTGCAACCAACCATTGAACTAATTTCAGATTGTCATTTTGGACGGCAAGATGCAAGACCGTACATCCCATATCGTCTTTTGCGTTGATATCAGCGCCCTGCGCTGCCAAAAACATAAGCATTTTCTGATCTTTGGACATTACAGCGCATTGCAAAACCGTTCCAAACAATTTATCCTTTGCGTTGATATCAGCTCCTTGCTCAACCAACCACTTAACAAGTTCCAAATTACCGCTCAAGACGGCATAATTTATGACAGGCGCTCCTTTTTCTTTGACGTCTGCGCCTTGTTGAACCAGCCACTCAACCAGTTCCAGGTTGCCGCTTTGAACTGCAGAAGTTAAAATTGATCCAAGCCCCTTGGGTTTCGCATTGATGTTAGCGCCTTGTTGAACCAGCCACTGTACAAGTTCCAGGTTGCCGCTTTGAGCTGCAAAATGAAAGGCTTTATCTTTGTCTTCGCCTTTATCATTGGCGTCCGCTCCCTGTTCAATCAACCATTGAACCAGTTCCAGACTGCCGCTTATAGCGCCCGATTGCAAGATTGTCATACCATTTGCTCTATTTTCTGCATTAAGATTTGCTCCCTGTTTAACAAGCCACTTAACCAAGTCCAAGGAACCGCTTTGTGAAGCAGAATGCAAGACACTTTTGCCGTCCTCGTCTTGAGCGTTGATATCAGCTCCTTGCTTGACCAGCCACTCAACAAGTTCCAAACGACCGCTTTCAGCAGCGTCATGAATGACAGACCTTCCAAAGCTGTCTTTTGCATTAACGTCTGCGCCCTGTTGAACCAGCCATTGAACAAGTTCCAAATTGCCGCTAAAGGCAGCGTAGTGCAAGACGGTTGAGTTGTCATTATCTTTTGCGTTGATATCCAACCCCTGTTCAATCAGCCATTGAACCAGTTCCAGGTTGCCGCTAAAGGCAGAAAAATGCAAGACGGTAAGCCCGTCAAGGTCTTTTGAATTAATGTCTGCGCCCTGTTTCAAAAGTTGTTTAACCTCGTTTTGCTTGCCTGTCATAGCAGCATAGTGAAGAACGCAGCCTCCATTAAAAGAATAAAATGAATAATTAATCTTTCCAGTTTGGAGCATCTGTTCAAAACGTTCTGCGTTACATTTACCGAACACTTGGTAAATTCTTTTCGTCTGCGGTTGACTGTCTGAATTATCTGCTCCATAACAGATGCCAACAAAACAAAAAGAAAACACCGCCAAAACGCTCAAAATGTATTTGTGAGTTGTCGTAAATCGACTTTGCATAATCCACTCCTTTCTCCGAAATTACCTAAAGTTAATAATCGGCGTTAAAGACAAACATTCGCCAGATTGAATAATTTAATTATAACTTCATAAACGTTTTGTACAAGAGGGCTATATAAGCGATTTGACAATATTGTATAACTCTTTATTGTATAACTCTTTTGTGAAAATTAATTGTGATCGTCCAACAGCCTAAAATGTGTACAGGTCAAGTGCAAGCGAAAAGTCCCCGGGTGCGTTCAATTTTGGTTGCACAAAAAAGAAAGGGAACGCAGAAACCGCAGACTACTCGCTGAATACGCAGAGACAGACCGGGAATGTGGCGACGACGCCAACTTCGATGTCTACGCCACCGACGAGGTCGGTTCCTGATTGGACATGGGGAACGCCGAAATCAGACCAGCTTTCCAAAGAGCGTAAAATTGCTTGCGCGCTCGACTTCAATTTTGACAATCTGTCCTGCAAGGGTTTCCGACCCGTTAAAGACGCCGACGCGGTCGCAGGGCGTTCTGCCGGACATCTGAATTTGATGATTCTCTCCGTCTGACGAAATCAGCTTCAGCGCAGTTTTGCTGGGGCCTTCGACAAGCAGTTCAACCGTCTTTCCAACGAATTTTTGGTTGTCCGCCAGGCTGATTTCGTTTTGAATGGCGAGCAGTTCGTTGTTACGGCGGCGTTTGACTTCGTCCGGAATGTCGTCCGCCCACGATTTAGCGGAAACCGTTCCCTCGCGGGGCGAGTACTTGAAAATATAGCTGTTTTTGAATCGCGCCCAGCGAACCAGGTCTGTCGTTTGCTGGAAATCGTCTTCCGTTTCGCCGCAAAAGCCGACGATAAAGTCGCTGGTAATTGACGAGCCGGGAACGATGGAATAGATCGCGCTGACCATGTCTCGATACTGCTCAACCGTATACCCGCGGTTCATCTTTTTGAGCATGGCGTTTGACCCGCTCTGAGCCGGAATATGAAAATGCGGGCAGACAATCGGAATGTCTCGAACGGTTTCCAGCAACCGCGTATCGACGTGACTGGGGCTGCCGGTTACGAATCGCAATCGCTGTAAGCCGGGCAAGTCCGCCATCGCGTAGAGAACGTCCGCCAGCTGGAGCGTTTTGCCGTTTTCTTCGTATTTGTACGCGTTGACCCGCTGCCCGAGAAGCATGATCTCTTTTACGCCGTTGTCGAGAAGCTGTTTGGCTTCGTCCAGGATTTTGCCAATCGGGCGGCTTTGCTGCGGTCCGCGAACGTACGGAACAATACAGTACGTGCAGAAGTTGTCACAGCCAAGCATGATTCGCAGCATCGCCTGAAATCGGGGAACGGGATCGGCGTCCGGCGAATGAACTTCGTCCAGCCCCGCAATTCGCTGCGGGTCGTACTGCTCAAACGTTGCCGCGACTTCATGCTGATCTTTCCCGCGGCGATCTTCGGAGATTAGAATCTGCGGCGTCTGCCCTGCTCTGATCTTTTCGATTAAATCGGGAATATGCGCGATTTTCCCCGGTCCGACAACCAAGTCAACGTGCGGACAGCGTTTGACAATTTGCTGAGCGTCTTTTTGAGCCATGCACCCCATCACGCCGTAAATCCGTTCCGGGTGAAAGTCCTTGACGTTTTTCAGACGTCCGAGGGCGGAATAGATTTTGTCTTCCGCATGAGCGCGAACGGAACACGTATTGAACAACAGAATGTCCGCTTTTTTCGGGTCGGCAGCGGGCGTATAGCCATGCTGAACCAGCAAACCGGCAACCAGCTCGCTGTCCAGAACGTTCATTTGGCATCCGACCGTTTCGATATAAAAAGTTGTCATGCGTTAATTAAAGGGCGGCAGCGCGAAGCGCTTCATTAAGAACCGCTTTAGCGGTTCAATATTAATAGCCGTGGGTTTTAACCCACGGGAGGTATAAAAAAACGTCTTGCAAGCCATCCTTGCAAAACGTTCTGAAATGGACCTGAGGAGGCTCGAACCCCTGACCTCAACATTGCGAACGTTGCGCTCTCCCAACTGAGCTACAGGCCCATTACTTCGGCTTTTCAACCGATTTATGAAAAACATTCTACATTTTTTTCGATGTCTGTCAAGTACCCACTTCCATCGGAATCTTTTTTTTGATATAATATAGATAGAAAATACAAGTCATATTTAGTTATTAGCTGTTAGCTTTTAGTTCCCAGCTTGAAAATTCCCAGTTCATTGCGGAAACTTTTAACGTTAGAAGTTATCAAAAAATAAGCGGCTAGAAGTTAATAACCAGCAGTTTGGTTCACTAACCACCGTATAAACCATGCCAATGCCATCATCGGAAGAATTGATTCAGCAAATACAAGACGTCAAACGCCGCTGGGGTTCCCGGCTGACGATTTTGGCGCATTATTATTGTCAGGACGACGTCGTTGCCCTGGCGGACTTCTCCGGCGACTCGTTAGGGCTGTCGCAGAAAGCCGCTGCGTCGACGGAAACGGAAGCGATTCTGTTTTGCGGCGTCTATTTCATGGCGGAAACCGCCGACATCCTCGTCAATTACACAGAGGGTTCAGACCAGCGCAACGAGAAAGATATCCCGGTTCTCATGCCGGATATCGGCGCCGGCTGCCCGATGGCGGACATGGCGTCGGAAGAAGACGCTAAAACCTGCAAAGAGCAGTTGTCGCAATACATCGATTTCAGCGACGTTACCCCGATTACGTACATCAATTCCTCGGCGGCAACCAAGGCGTTTGTCGCCAACAACAATGGGATTGTCTGCACGTCCGCCAACGCCGATAAAATCATGAACTGGGCGTTTGAACGAACGTCAAAAATCCTTTTCCTGCCAGACCAGCACCTCGGACGCAACACCGCTATCAAACGCGGCGTCGATCCGGACAAAATAGTCCTCTGGGATCCGATGCAGCCAAGTCTGGGCGGTAATACGCCTGAGCAGATTCAAAACGCTCAAGTTATCCTCTGGCAGGGCTGCTGCCCGATTCATCAGCGATTTTCCGTCGATATCGTCAAAAAAGTTCGGGAAGAACATCCAGACGCCATTATTTGGGTTCATCCGGAATGTCCGCAGGAGATTGTCAAGCTGTGTGACGGCGCCGGGTCAACGACAAAGCTCATTCAGGTTGTCAACGACGCCCCAGCCGGGTCAACGCTGGCAATCGGAACGGAATGGAAGCTGGTCGAACGGCTTCGCAAACAGAATCCGGACAAGACGTTTATCTGGCTGGGACAGTACCCGTCCGTCTGTTCCAACATGGCGAAAAGTACGCTGCCGAAAATCGCTCAGGTTTTGGAAAGCCTCGACGCCGGAAAGCCGATTAATCAGGTTCGCGTAGACGTTCAAACCGCCCTCGCTGCCCGCGCGGCGTTAAAGCGGATGCTGGAAGTTTGAAATCAGCTGCTAGCTTTTAGCTCCTAGCTGTTAGCTTGTTTTTTCAGCTTCCTGGCTATATAAGATAACGTAAAGAATCAATAACCCTCAAGCTAATAGCTAGAAGCTAGCGGCTAAAAGCTAACTACTCCCTATTCCCTATTCCCTATTCCCTACACCCTTTCATATACAGGAGTCCCGCTATGAAACAGACATTTTATTTGACCGCTCTCGGCGCCGCGTTCCTGGCAGCGGCTCTGATTTCAGACGTCTCGGACTGCATCGGGGCGCCCCCGCCCCCGTCGGGAAATCACTCGCGTCCGGGAGGCGCTCCATCTCGTCCCGGCGGAGCTTCACGTCCTGGCGGAGCGCCCTCGCGTCCTGGAGGCGGGATTTCATCGCGACCGTCATCGCCGCGTCCAGGCGGGCATGTAAGTTCTCCTTCTCGTCCGTCATCGCCGCGTCCAAGCGGACATGTAAGTTCTCCTTCGCGACCGCCAGCGCCGCATCCAAGCGGACACGTTAATCCTCCGCCCAGACCGGGAGGACACTCAGGTCCGTCTCACGATAATCACGGGGGACGCGTTGTCAGAAGAGTTACCAGCAACACGCTTACCGGAGAAGTTATCAGAGACGAACGCTTTGGGAATACGTCGCCTATTCATCGGACGTATCAGCCGGGAGTGTTTGACCACCCGGGACCGGGTCCCGGACATCATCCCGGACACTATCCGCCCCCGCCTCCTCCACGACCATACTATCCCTATCGACCGTACTATCCGTACTATCCCAATTCGTACTATCCTGTACCGGCGTATCCGCCGCCGCCCCCGGGATTCCCGCCGCCGCCCGCGTTTTGGCCGGGATTCATTTACAACGGACTGCCGATTTTGATCAACACAAACGTCAACGTCATTCCGAACTATCCCAATATTCAACAGCTGGGATTGTTTGCCGTTTACGACAGCTACGGAAATCGCTGCGGAAGTCTGCTGGTTTACTATAATCCCCAGAATAGCAAATTGGGCGGGTATTTTAATCCCGTTGGAACAAAATACACTCGTTCCGTTCAGGGACTCGTTTCGATGGTCAACGGCGTTCAAACCGCCATGTTTACTGTTAACGATCAGTACAACACCGAATGCGCCGTTCCATTCAGCGGTTTGCTTGCTGGCGCGACAGTCTCTGGAACGATGCTAACTCCCAGCCAAGTCCCAGGCGACACCCCAGTCGCCGCGGCGTTTTCGCTTCAAAGATTGCAATAATCCATCTTTACAAGCTCAATTCAAGTCGATATAATACGGGCATGAAAACGCCCGTATTTTTTTTATTGACGATACTCTCCGTTTCCCTTCTGTTTGCTCAGCAGGAACCGGATTACCAGGACGGTCCGGAACTGGAATCCGTCGACGAAGTCGAACAGACGCCCGCGCCTGAACCTGTTTCTGAAAACGACAAACAAAAGCCGGTTCAAGAAGACGCCCTGCCGCAAGACAACGCCGTTCCCGAGGAAAACGAGGACGATATTAAAGTCGTTCCTCCCCCGGAAACGACCACTCCTGAATCTGTAACGCCAGAACCTGTCAGCCCGGAACCCGTAACTCCAGACGGACCTGTACAGAAAAACGAAGCTCGTAACTCGCAACTCGCAACTCGCAACTCCGTCGCGTCAGCGGATCCGCCCAACGTTGTTCTGATTGTTACAGACGAATTAGGGCTGGGAGACGTCGGCTGTTATTTTGGATCGCAAAACGCAGCTCCGAGAATCTGTCAGCTGGCGAACGAAGGGCTGCGGTTTACCGACTTCTCTGCGTCTGCGCCGGACAGACTTTCCGCTCAGCGGGCGATTGTAACAGGACGGCGGTTTGGCAAAAACGTCGAATCGACCGGGTTAGGCGCGATCGCGAAAAAGCATAGTTACCGAACGGCGTTTTTCGGTCAATGGCTTTTGGGAACAGACAGCGCAGCTCTGCCAACTGGCTGCGGTTTTGACGTCTTTTGGGGAACAACGGCGCCGGCGGACAAATGGCCGTTTCATCCGGTTGCAGGCGAACTCAACGCGCCGTTAACGGTTTGGGACAACAACGTCGTTGTCGGATACAATCTCAATCCAGAAACGTATAACAGACAGATTTCCGCCCGAGCTGCGAAGTTTATTAAAAAAGCGCCCAACGATCCCTTTTTTGTCTGCGTCTTTTTCCCGTCGTTCAGACCGCTGACAAGTCAGGAACCGGACGCGTACAGCGCCGCCGTCGCCAGGCTCGACAAAGCCGTCGGAGAAATCGTTGACGCTGTCGACGCGGCAGGCGTTACAAACAAAACGCTTGTCGTCTTCCTGTCCTCCTGTGGACCGAATCGCGCCTGGGGCGCTCAAGCCGGGTCAACCGGTCCGTACCGCGCCGACGTTGGTTTTGAAGGGACGATGCGCGTTCCCTGCATCATCCGGTATTCGGAAAAAGTCAAACCCGGCGTTTACAATTGTTTCGCCAATCAGCTGGACGTTCTTCCCACCGTCGCCCAACTTTGGAATGTAACAGAAGAAGAACTCGGCAAACGCGAGGGGAAATCGCTTGTCAGCATCCTCGACGGAAAGACGGAGCCGGTTTATAAATCCTTCGCTTACTTCTCCTCCGATGGTCAAATCATCGCCGTCAGAGCGGATAAATGGAAGCTGTATTGTCCGCAGGAATACAAATCCGTATCCCAAACAGAAACCCCTGCGCTGGGCGTTCCCGCTCCGTACGTTATAAAAAACATCGACTGGGAACTGTATGACCTGTCAGAAGATCCCGGCGAAACAACGCTCAAAAACGACGAGCGACCGGATATAGTAGAAACAATAAGAAAAGCGATCAATAGATAAAGTTAGTAGGAGTTTTCATTCTCGCAACTCGCTACTCGCAACTCGCAACTATCATGCATACCATCACCTGTGCTCAGGCGCGACAGTTCGATACGTTAGCCGTTGAAAAATACGGCGTTCCCTCAATCGTTTTAATGGAAAACGCCGGACGGGGTCTGACGGATTTGCTCTGCAAGCAAAACCCCAAACGAGTCGTTGTCTGCTGCGGAAAAGGCAACAACGGCGGGGACGGTTTCGTAATCGCTCGACATCTGGATTTGCGTGACATTCCCGTCGACGTCTTCGCCGTCGGCTCGGCTCAACAGTACAAAGGCGACGCGTTAGTCAACCTCAACATTCTTCTCAAATTGGGAATAAACGTTCAATTCATTTCAGAAAGCGCTCCGAATCTGGAAAATCTCGCCTCCGCGCTGGAAAAAGCGGACTGGATTGTCGACGCGCTGCTGGGAACCGGCGCTAAAGGACAGCCCCGCGCCCCGTTCGACTCCATCATTAATTTAATCAATAAAACAAATAAAAATGTTTTAGCTGTCGATCTCCCCAGCGGACTCAACGGCGACGACGGTTCTCATACAACATCTTGTATAAGAGCGACCCTTACCGGCAGTATGGGAGCAATTAAAACTGGTTTAATCCAAGCCGATTCTTCCATAGTCGGAACGATTTCCGTAATCGACATTGGCATCTTTCCAAAAGAGCTGCTATAACTCTATAAAACATTTGCCATTAGATTTTTAACAGTTTAATTGTTTATCGTTTTATAAACAGGTTATCCACATTTTATTTCTGTCTCTCAACCCGATTCGCAAAAGATTTTTTATCAACTTTGAAAGAATGGTTTGCTTTATATTTTCGGTATTTCCATCAAACTTTCAAACGATTTTAAAAAAATTTTTAAGAAATCATGTAGCGCCCATTTGACACAAAAACGATTTGCGGTTACAATGCTTTTTATCAAAGTTGAAGACGACAGCGGATAAATGAATTAGCCGTGTTTTTAAGGATGAACTCGTCTTTTTAGTAGAATGGATTCTATGGGTAAAATAGATAAAGTTTGAAACGGAAGCAGTGTAAATTTGCACTCTTATCAGAGAGTTTCCTCATGCTAAGTGCAAATGAAAACTGTTAGATATATTTTCGAGGCAGGACGTGCATAATCACGATACGGATATCGACTCTTTGTTCGTAAGGAGCAATCGTTCCAACGTTCCTTTAGAACAAAACAGTTCGGATTCACCCGCAGACGGCGCAGAGACTTTAGCCACGCCGTTTGACAAGCTCAACGCAGCAGCGGCTCGACTGGCGCAGACGTTTGATTCTTTACCGTCAAACGCAGACGCGCGCCGAAGCGCCAAAAGCGCGGCATCGGCAAAAACGCCAGCGACGGCAGAGCAGCCAAAGCCGGCTCGCGTTGGCAGATTTGCGACTCTGGAAGATTTCGTCGCAGGGAAGAAGAACGTTGTCAGTTTGAACGTCGCTTACAGCATTCTCGACATGCCGGGGCAGTACAGCCCGCTGCTTTTCTACGGCTCGTCCGGACTGGGAAAAACGCATTTGCTTCAAGGGATTTATACAGAATGCGTTCGCCGAAAAATTCGAGCGATGTACTGCACCGCCGAGCAGTTTATTACAGAGTACATGGACGCTTTGCGAAACAACACGTGTTCTTCCAACAGAGCGAAATTCCAAAAGCTCCGTTTTCTCATGCTCGACAACCTCGATTTCCTTCAAGGCAAAGTCAGCACGCAGCGCGAGCTTCACACCATCGTTTCCGACCTGTTAACCAACGGCGCTCAGGTGGTTTTTGCGTCGACGGAACATCCCCGCAATTTAACGGGTTTGGAAAAGTCCCTTCAAAGCCTCTTTGACGGCGGGCTGATTTCTCCTTTACAGCAATCGGAATTCGAAACGCGCTTGGAAATTGTCCGTCGGATGATTGCTACAAGAGGGATTAATCTGCCGCCGGAATCGATTCGTCAAATTGCTTCTCAATGCTCCGGCAACGTTCGCGAGATTATCGGCGTTCTCAACCGTTTGGAAATCAGTCTTATTGCAGACCCGACCGTCAACGCGCAATCCCTTACCGCAATTAAAGTTCAAGAGATTCTCGACGAATGGGTTCGAGACACCAACTTTATGGTCTCGTTAGCCAAGATTGAAAAGACGGTTTGCCAGGCGTTTGATCTCCACGATACCGACCTCAAGTCCAATAACAGAACGCGTCAGTATTCGTACCCGCGGATGCTGGCAATGTGGCTTGCCAGAAAGTACACTCGCAAGGCGTTAAGCGAAATTGGAGACTACTTCGGGAACCGTTCGCACTCAACGGTTATTTCCGCCCAGAAGAAAGTTGACGAATGGATTACCCATCGATTTGTAATCGACATGAACAACAAGTCGCTGGAAATTTCCGCCGCAATTCAGAGCCTGGAAGATCGCCTTCGCCGGTGCTTATAAGCGCTAAATCTTAATGGACAAGCGGTAAGGATTCAAACGTTTTAATTTAAATTTTTTCTTACCGCAAAAAGCAAAAAATTTTCGAGAAAATAATAAAAAAATTTTTTTAAAAGTTCCTTTATTTTTTCCTTGTCGAGGGGGTTGACGGAAACTAAATTATTGATAGGATAGAAGCATAATCAATAACGATTCAAGAGTAAATACAACGTTGATAAAACTGCTCAACAAGCAATTCAAATAATCACTAAACAATCCTTAAAAATCATTGGTCACTGGTTCGTTTGATTAAGAACGGAAGCATAGAAATCAATAAAAACCAGCCCGATGTTTAGCGCGACGCCGGAACGGAAGACGGCGTCGCGTTTTTGTTTTTAAGATGTAACAAAAACCTTCTCAGTAAAAACGCTGTCGCTGCAATCCAGAGTATCGGATCTAACATTGCCGCAAAATAATTATCGTAGATTCCCAATACGTACAGAACGTATCCGGCGAAAATTGTAACAGCCCCAACTGCATCTGAAAGAACAATTCCAACAACGGCAAACGCCAGCGCGTACAGCGGCAGGTATCCGTATTGAAACAGGTCAAAGGGAATCGCGCCGATCTCTCCGCCGTAGAGAAAAACGCCTGTTACAAAAGCAGCGGCTGCAATTCGTTTGCGTCTGTTGGGAACGTAGAACTGAAACAGACAGCACGTCAAAATCGTCAGCGTCGTAACCGACAGCAAACCGGTCAGAGCGTAGATGACCATCGCCAGGCTGGGGCGCGTGTCAACCGGCAGCGGAATCATCGACGCCAATGTAACAACCGCTGCAATTGTCAATCGCACAGTTACAGACGCGTTTCGAAACAGCGAGCCGACAAGAGCGCCGATTGCAAAAGCCGTCGTCAGCAAACCGAACCAGTCGGAAACGTTCATGTTCATTTTTCCTTTCCTCCTGATTGCTCTGCGTCTTTAACCTGCTTTGCGTTCCATAACTCCGGAGAGAGAACGCGATGGCAGATGGATTTTCGTTTCCACGTATAAATCAGATGAACCCGCCCGACGGAATCCTTTATCAGCGTCGGATAGGAGAACTCGCATCCAGACTCGTTTTCCAGCGCCGCGCACAGCGTCCAGTTCTGCAAATCGTCCATGCGGGATTTCCAAAGGTTGAGCGTCCCGCGTCCTTCTTTCGGATTCCCAACCAGCAGCAGAGTCCCGTCGTCTGTTTTCAGAAGAGCCAGACAGGAATCCGGGTTCTCGATTGGCAGGTCAGGAATCGGCGTCCAGGTTTGCCCCGCGTCGGACGTAACAGCCGCCTTAACCGCCCCGCCGTTTTTGTGACCGTTTCTAAACGCGACGAGGGCTTCCGTTGGGCTGACGACCGCGCCGCACGGCTGAAGGGTTCGCAGATCAAAATGCCCTTTTGTCTTTTGGAACAAACGGCCATGGGAGTCCAGAACGACGAACTCCCCGTACTTGCAGATGAACTCATGATAAATCGGCAGCCCGATGCAGTCGTTTGTCATGGGAACCGGCGGACAGCGAACCAGCGCGCTGACGTTAAACAGCGGCGACAGCTGCAGCCGGCGCAGAGGCGTCCACGTTTCGCCTTGGTCGTCCGAACAGGCGTAGTTTATCGAACTGCCAGACCAGCCGCCAACGCTCACGCTGACGACGAAAAAATGCAGACGCCCGTTCTGCCAGTACAGCAGAGGGTTTCCCAGTTTGCGAATATATCGCCCCGTCTGACGTTGCAGCGTCTTTCTATCGAGCAAAACTTTGGGCTGAGATAAATTCCCGTTCCAATCCATTTCGCAGGAATAGATATTCACGTCCGGCGCGCCCTCTTTCGACCCGCCGAACCACGCCAGCATAAACCGCCCGTCGGGAAGCTCGGTCATCGTCGACGCATGGACGCTTGGCGTCGGGACGTCGACAAACCCGGGGGCATACGACGTCTCGTCCGGCTCAACCGTTTGAGCGACCTTTTCTTCGATATAAAATTTCGGCGGCGCGTACTGCGGCTGCAGGTATCCCAGAACAACCGCTATAACAATACACCCGCTTTTTATCGCAATAGATTTCATGCTGAGAAAATAGCGTTTTTCGGTAAGATTGTCAAGAGTTATCTCCCCTAACTAAAGATTTTGGAATGGGAAATGCAAGCGACCAACGGGAGCGGGTTTAATACGTCTCGCGCGGCAGCGCTGATTGGCTCCCCGCCCCGCCGTCCGCCGTCTTGCTTAACTCTAAAAATGATGTATAATCAAAGTATGTTCTACATCGGATACAATACTAACGGACTGCCGAAACATTCGCTGGAAGAGTCGCTGGAACTGGCGGCGCAAAACGGATTTGCCGGTTTGGGTCTGACGGTCGATTACGGACTGCTTCAGCCCGGCGCGGCGCAAACCGCAGAGCAAATCCAGACGCTGCGAAAATGGCAGGCAGAGCGAGGATTCCGATTCGTTCTGGAAACCGGGGCGCGGTTTCTGCTCAACCCGGAAGTCAAGCACGAACCGACGCTCATTTCCCCGTCGGTCGTCGAACGATTTCAGCGGGTCGAATTCTATAAACGCGCTATCGACATGGCGGCTCAAATCGAGGCGGACTGCATATCGATCTGGTCTGGACGCTGTCCGGACGGGTCTGGCAGAACGGCGTCGACGATTGACGCTCCAGGCGCGTTTCTGTTTTGGCATCTCATTGACGGGCTGACTCAGACGCTGGACTACGCAGCGGAAAAGGGCGTCAGCGTCGCCTTTGAGCCGGAGCCGGGCATGTTAAGTCGGAGGCCAAG
>JAZMZV010000229.1:0-23363 GCA_045586185.1 Thermoguttaceae bacterium
ACTCTTAAACCCCCAGCCGAACAACATCATAATTACGGAATAAAACACCGGGGTGAGGAAAATGCCGAATATTGTAACGCCCAGCATGCCGGAAAAGACGGCGACGCCGAGAGTAAATCGCATTTCGTAGCCGGCGCCGGCGGAATACAGCAGCGGGACGACGCCCAAAATAAACGCCAGCGAGGTCATGATAATCGGGCGCAGACGCAGCCGGCACGCTTCAAGCGTTGCCTCGGTTCGCGTCATGCCCTTGAGCTGCAAGTCTTTCGCAAACTCGACAATCAAAATGGCGTTCTTACACGCCAAGCCAACCAGAACGAGGAACCCGATCTGGGT
This sequence comes from Thermoguttaceae bacterium, assembly GCA_045586185.1. Classification (GTDB taxonomy): domain Bacteria; phylum Planctomycetota; class Planctomycetia; order Pirellulales; family Thermoguttaceae; genus RUG11551. The sequence continues at coordinate 337 of JAZMZV010000229.1, forward strand.
AAAGATGTTCATGTCCAGCCCTTGTAAATTGACGCCGTAGAGCGAACACAGCAGGCACATCGGAACGACGAGAATAATCGCCAGCGGCAAAACGAGGGACTCGTACAGAGCCGCCAAAACGAGGAAGACGAACAGGACGGCAAACGCGAAGACGTAAATCGCGGTGTTGCCCGCCTGCTTTTCCAACAGCGACAGTTCCGACCATTCAAACCCGACGCCCTGCGGCAGGTTCTCTTCGCACAGGCGCTCCATTTCCGCCATTGCCTCGCCGGAACTGACGCCCGGCGCCGGTTCGCCGTTAATTGCGGCGGCGGGGAACATGTTGTAACGCGGCAGGGTCAGCGGCCCGGTGCAGTCTTCAATAGAACAAATCGAGCCGAGCGGAACCATCTCGCCGTCGGCGTTTTTAACGTGAATTCGGTTCAGGTTGACGTCCTGAGCGCGGAACATCGCGTCCGCCTGCGCCTTAACCTGGAAGTTTCTGTCCAGATACGTAAAGTCGTTGACATACTTCGACCCGAGGAAAATCTGTAACGCGTTGAATATCTCGTCCAGACTGACGCCCATATCCATCGCCTTTTGACGGTCAATATTGATAAACTTCTGCGGCGAGTTCGCTCGGAACTGCGTTTGCAGGTTTTGGAGTTTCGGGTTCGCGTTGCCCAGTTCAATGAGGTTGTCTGCCACCTGCTGCAAGGCGGTAATGCCGACGTTGCCCTGGTCTTGCAGCTGGAGCTTGAACCCGGACGCTGCGCCTGCGCCCATGCCGTCGACGGGAGCGGGACGGTTGACGCGCACCAGCGCTTCGGGAATCTCGATTTCCGCCCGGCGGACGAGTTCTTTTCTAATGTCGAGGTCGGACAGCCCCATCTTCTTCCGGACGTCAAACGGTTCCAGAATGACCAGAATCGTCGCCATGTTGGAAACGGTTCCCGACCCCATCGCGACGCCGCAAATTACGGACACCGCCCGAATCCCCTTGACCGGCTTAACGCTCTTGTCGTTGGGGTCGCCGAAACAGATTTTCTGGAACTTCAAGCACGCTTCTTCCGTCCTGTCCAGCGATGCGGAGTCCGGCAGCTGAACGAGCGTCATCAAGTACCCTCTGTCCTGTGACGGCACAAAACCCGTCGGGGTCGAAGAGAACATTCCGTACGTCAAATAGAGCAGTCCGGCGTAAACCAGAATCATGATAAAGCTCACTTTGAGCAGCAGGCGAACCGCGCCCACGTAGGCGGACGTCGTCAGCTTGAACGTCCAGTTGAACAGCTTGAAAAACCAGCCGAAGAAAATGTCAATCAGCCACGTCAGCGGGTCGCGAGTCGTTCCTTTCGGCTTGAGCAGCAGCGCCGACAATGCGGGGGAAAGAGTCAGAGAGTTGAACGCCGACAAGACCGTCGAAACGGCAATCGTCAAGGCGAACTGTTTGAAGAACTGTCCTGTTACACCGGTCAGGAACGCGCACGGAACAAAGACGCAGCTTAAGACCAGCGCAATCCCGACCAGCGCCCCGGAGACCTCGTCCATGGCAACCCGCGCCGCTTCTTTGGGAGACAGCCCGGACTCCATGTGACGCTCCACGTTTTCGACGACAACAATCGCGTCGTCAACGACAATTCCAATCGCCAAAACCAGACCGAACAGCGACAGCGTGTTGAGCGAAAAGCCCAAAACGGTCATCGCGATAAACGACCCGATGAGCGAAACCGGCACCGCCAAGAGCGGAATAATCGCCGCGCGCCACGATTGCAAAAACAGAATCACAACCAGCGCAACGAGGACAATCGCCTCCAAAAGAGTCTGTTTGACTTCATGAATCGACTCCGCTATAAACGGCGTCATGTCGTAAACGATTGTATACTTCAGCCCAGGCGGAAACGACTTCTCCAGCTCCCGCATTTTGGCGCGAATTCCGTCCGCCGTTTTCAGCGCGTTTGCGCCGGGAAGCTGAGAAATCGACAGCGAGCAGACTTCCGTATTGCGGTAGATTTCCCGCCGGTATTCGCCGTTCTCGTCTTTATGTTCGTCGTCGCGAAACGCCAGGTCGCCTTCGATATAGTCGACGACGTCGCGGCTTTTGGAATCCAGTTCAATGCGGGCCACGTCTTTGAGCAGAACCTTCCCGCCGTCTGCGTTGGTGCGAATGACAATCTTCCCGAACTCGCGCTCGTTGACCAGTCGCCCCTTCGCCAAAAGAATATACTGAAACGGGGTCGATTCCGTCATGGGCGGCTGACCCAGCATCCCGGCAGAGACCTGAACGTTCTGCTTGCTGATAGCCGCCGAGACCTCCGACGCCGACACGCCGCGCGTCATCATCTTGTCCGGGTCAAGCCAGATTCGCATGCTGTACTCTTTTTCCCCGTTGATGTTGGAGTCGCCGACGCCGTAAAGTCGGGCGATAACGTCTCGAATATGCAATCGATGATAGTTGCTCAAATAGAGCATGTCGTAGTACGGCTCGTTGTCCTCGGGATTCTCAAACGTCTTTTCGTGATAGTAGACGTTCCCGTCCTCGTCAACGTCTTTGACCAGCTGACCGCCTTCTCGAACGGTTCCCTTTTTGAGAGAATACAGGTTGACATACAGAATCGTCGTCGGGCTTTGCTTTTTCGTTGTAACGCCCAAAGAGCGCGTCGCTTCCGGGAGCTTTGGCGTTGCGATTCCCACCAGGTTCTGAACGAGAACCTGCGCCATGTTCAAGTCCGTCCCGACTTTGAACGTAACGTTAATCGACACCGCCCCGTTCTGGCACGACGTCGTCATATAGAGCATGTCTTCCACGCCGTTGATTTGCTCTTCCAGAGGAATCGCGACCGTGTTGGCAATCGTCTGCGGGTCCGCGCCGGGATACGACGCTCTGACGAACACGCTCGGCGGCGACACGTTCGGATACAAAGCCAGCGGCAGCTGGGTATACGCCAGCGCGCCTAAAATAACAATAACGACGGATATAACGCACGCGAAAATCGGGCGGTCGATGAAAAATCTTGCAAACATGGGGGGGTGAGGCAATAGGCAGTAGGCAATAGGCAGTAGGCAGTAGGCAGTAGGCAGTAGGGAGTAGGGAGTAGGGAGTAGGGAGTAGGGAGTGGGGAGTGGGGAGTGGGGAGTAGTTTTTAAATTCGCCGAAGGCGAAAACCTATTCCCTATTCCCCATTCCCCATTCCCTAAATTCGCTTTCGGCGAAGCGCTATTCCCCATTCCCTATTCCCTACTCCCTGATTCTACAAGAGTCTTTCCTTTAAATCAATACTCTATAGAGAAATTTTTATCAAAAAATGAAACGCTCAATTGAGAAAAACAGATTATATCAAATTTTTTATCTTTTTTTACTAATTCAAAGATAATCCCTATTGCAATTTTCTTTCGAATCGGTTGAAATGGTAAGTAATCAGACGGTTAGATTGTTTCTGCCGTCGCCCCTCCGTTTATTCTATTTGAAATATATCAGGAAACCAACTATGACCAATCGAAAACTTAATCGACGCGGATTTCTTGCTGTTGCAGCAACGGCGGCGGTTGCGCCTATGGTCGTTCCCGGAAGCGTTCTGGGCAAAGACGGCGGCGTAGCTCCAAACGAACAAATCAACCTCGCGCTTATCGGTATCGGAAACCGCGCCAACGACCACATTGGCAGTTTCTGCGGCAATAACAATTTCCGTTTGACTGCTGTCTGCGACTGCTACGATGCCCACGCGGAAAGCGGAAAAGTCCGAGTTGACAACAGATACCACAATCAAGACTGCAAGAAGTACAAGATGTACGAAGACATTCTTGCCGACCCGGTATACGACGCCATTTCTATCGCCACGCCAGACCACTGGCACACCAAGATTGCCGTCGAAGCGTGCAAGGCGGGTAAAGACGTTTTCTCTGAAAAGCCGTTGACGCTGACGTTGGCGGAAGGCCGTCAGATTGTCAAGGCAGCGCGAATGTACAACCGCGTTTGCTCGTCCGGGTCACAGCGCGTTATGGAAGACTACGGCTACATGGCGCCCGTTATTCTGTCCGGCGCGATTGGCGAAGTCAAAGAGATACACTGCGGATTGGGCAACCCCGGCCGCGAATGTTACCTTCCGGAAGAACCGATTCCCGCCGGCTTGGACTGGGATCGCTGGCTCGGTCAGGCGCCGTGGGCGCAGTTCAACGCGGAACGCATGTCCGGCTCTTACGGCGGCGGCTGGCGAAACTTCTCCGAATACGGCAACGGATTCCTCGCCGACTGGGGCGCTCATAAATTCGGCGGCGCTCTGTACGTCTGCGGAATGGATCACCTCGTTCCAGAAAAAGTCTATCAGCCCCATACGGAAGCCAACCCGACGGACGGCGTTATGATGGTTCTGCCCAACGGCGTTAAAGTGTTCCACAACCGCAACGGTCAGCACGACGTTACCATCGTCGGAACGGAAGGCGTATATCGTCACAACCAATCTCGAAACGTCATCAAGCCGCTGCACGCCGTCAATTGCAGACGCTATCACAACGGCGCCAACAACATTACGGAAGATTTCGCCTACTGCGTCCGCAACCGGCTTCGCCCGTTCCAGGATTTCTTCTACGGCGCTCAGACAGCCGCGCTGTGCCAGATCGCCAATATCGCCTACAAAGTCGGCCGCGACCTGACTTACGACGCCGACAAGATGGTCTTCGTCGGAGACGAAATGGCAACGAAGATGGTCAGCCGCGTTCAGCGCGCTCCGTATACGATTGAAATTTAATTGCGTTGAGAGTTATCAACAGCGTTTCCCATTGTAACATTCACAATTTTTCATTCAATACAATACCATGAGAAAATACATTTACACCCTTTTGGCAGCTGTCGCATTTCTGGCTGTCAGCCCGGCTTTCGCCGATTTCGATCCGAAGGCTCCGCTTCCTGTTGACCCGCTCCTGACGCAAGAACAATTTGACGCTCTGCTCCCGTTGATGACCTGCGACGACATGAAAAACCGCGATCTGGTCAACCAGCAGCAAACCGTTCAGCAGAACTTCCAGAATCTGGTTTTCCAGTCATACAACAAACCGGAACTCAAAGCGCATTTGAACAAACTCATGACAGACGCTGTCGGCAAAGACCTGCCGGCGCAAACCAAGGCGTGGCTTCTCCGCAACCTGCAGTGGATTGCCGGCGACGACGAAGTTCCCGCTATCGCCGCCTGTCTGAACAAAAACGTCGCTCTGGTTGTAGACGAAGCCGCTCACGCTCTGATTAAAATCGGAACGCCCAAAGCGATTGACGCTCTCAAAGCCGCTGAAAAAGACGCTGCGCCGAAAGTCAAGTTGATTATCAAAAGCGCTCTGACCAGCTTCGCGGAAACGTACAACGTCCCGACCGAAACGAAAATGCCGCTGGCGATTCCGTACGCATCCAAGGCAGACGTTGACAACTTCCTCAAGGGATACAACGACTTCTCCGAACAGCTCAAAGTTGAAACGCTTGCCAACCTGGGCATCCGTTCCGACAAAGCCTATTTGCCGCTGGTTTGCAAAGAAATGCAGGAAGGAACCGACCCCGTCAAACGCGCCGCTCTGTTTGCTCTGGAAAAGCTCGGCACAAAAGACCAGATTCCGCTTATTCTGAAATTCCACGATCGCGGCGCCGCTCAGATTGTCGCGTCCAGAATCGAGTCCGACGGTTTTGACGAAGCTCTTATTGCCGCGTTGGCAAACTGCGAACAAGGCGATTTCGGATTCATTTCCGGCATGCTGGCGTCACGCTCCGTTGACATCTCCACGACTCTGTTCAGCAAAGCCAAGGCGAAGGACTGCCCCAACCGTCTGGAACTGCTTCAGAACGCCAAAAAGCTCGTTGGACTTGACAAGATCAACGACTTCATTGACGTCCTCGCTCTCTTCCCCAACGGCCGCGACAAGGAAGAAGCGGAAAAGATTATCGCGTCCATGACGCCAGGCAACGCCTCTGCGGTTGTCGCGAAAATGGAACAGTATCCCGGCGCGACCCTGCTGGGCTGCCTCGGACGCATTGGCGGCGCTGACGCCAAAGCCGCGCTGGAAAAAGCGCTCAAGTCCAGCGACAAAGCCGTTACAGAAGCCGCGATCAAAGCGATTTGCAACTGGCCCAACGCGGAAGTCGCCGACGACCTGTATGCGATTTCTCAGAATTCCGCCTACAACAACGGTCAGCAGATTCAAGCGTTGCGCGCCTTTATCCGCGTCGTTTCCCTTCCGGACGATCAGATTGGCGTTAAATTCTCCGTTGACGACAAACTGTCCAGACTGCAAAAGGCGTTTGACGCATCCACCCGCGTTGACGAAAAGAATCTGGTCATCTCCCGCGTCGGCTCCGTTCGCGACGTCAAGAGCCTTGACTTTGTCCTCCGTTACGCCAACGATCCTCAACTGGCAGAAACGGTTTACAGAGCCATCGCCGACCTGGCGCACCACAACTTCCTGCGTCAGCCGCACAAAGACAAGTTCGAACCAGCCATGAAGATGGTTATCGAAAAGAGCAAAGACGAAGTCCTGGTCGACCGCGTCAAGCGATACCTGGATCTGATGTAATCGATCAACCAAATTAACGTAATTACGCTTAAAGCGGGAGGGAACTCCCGCTTATTTTTTACTAAAATCCCTAAAGGCCGGGAATTGCTGGGAATATCTGGGAATTGCTGGGAATTGCTGGGAAGTAGCATGATTTCCCAGCTACTCCCAGAACCCTCCCAGCGTTTCCCAGAATCCTCCCAGGTTGCGCTCGCCGCCGCACTTTAAATTCTCTATTTTACCATTTTCAAAATTTTTTCTCAAAAAATTTTTGTTCAAATCTTCAAAATATAAAAATCTGGTGTATAATATATAATGTTGTACAATACCCAAAATCCAGATTTCCGTCGTCGCGAAGATGGCGGGAATGTCGATTAAAATATCATTTTCCCTTGGTTTGCTCAAAATATGGAGTAAAAACATGGCTAAATTTCATTCGTTCCTCCCAACCCGCGTTTTAACATACGTCCGATTTTCTGTTTCGGCATTGGTTGTCGCGTTCTTATGCGGATCGTCGCTTTGGGCTGATTATAACGCAGCTACGGCAGATTTAAGCGCTGATTGGACTGTTACCAGTTCAAACGGCGTTACCCTTGACGGAAGCGTTCTGAGTTCCGCTAATCATACAGGGGCGCTGACTATCAGTTCTGACCCTACGTTTACGCTCACAAACGGCGCGGTTTTCGAGCAGAGCGGAAATATCGCTTCCGGTAATCATAAAGCCCTTGTAGTAAAAGGCGGCGGAACGCTGAAGTTGACGTGCGCCGGTTCGCTCAATTCACAAAATAACGGTTTTTGGGGATTCTATTTTTATGACGGCAGCGTTATCGACACAACTGGAGCAGGATTTATGTGCCTGTACGGCTACTCTAACAACATGCTTTTTTATGGAGACGGCGAACTTATAATTGGCACAAACATTTGGACGAAAACCACAACTGAATTTCATGCCTATAGCGGGGCTAATGGGAAACTCACTCAAAGTACAGCGTCTGGCATTTCTGACGCTTCCGGGTTAAACCTTTCAACTGCGGGTACTGTTACATTTAACGTTGAACAAAACGCAACGCTGACGTCAACCGTTCGAATCTACGACGAAGGTTCTACTGGCGGCATTACCAAAACCGGCGCCGGTACAATGACGATTCTTAACGCCAACAACGATTACAAAAAAGGTACGACTATCAGCGCAGGGAAACTGGTTTTATCCGGCGCGGGGAATCTTACCGCAACAAGCGGCGTCAGCATTGCTTCCGGCGCAACGCTGGAATTCAAAGACAACGACTCTAACGGCGAAGGCGGAACCGTTACATTTAGCAGAACCGTTTCAGGAGCGGGAAATCTTGTTAAGTCAGGGACGGGCACGGTAACTCTTTCCGGTTCCAACACGTTTACCGGCAACGTAACAATTTCAGGCGGAACGCTGAATGTTACTAAAAGCGCAAGTTTGGGCGCCAATTCATCATCAAGAACAATAAACATCGGCAATGGGGCAGAACTCGTTATTTCAGTAGACAACTTAATAGCGAACGCTCATTATGATCAAAGTGTAAGATACGTTTTGGACGGTGGAAGGATTTCAAATTCCGGTCAAGTTTATAATTACATTCAAAACCTGACCTTAAAAAATGGCGCGTCAGTCTATGCAGCAGATGGAGCTTCAGTTTGGAAAGCCTATAAATTTCATAATATCAACGTAGAACGAAACGCCGATGGTTCTGCTGGCTTACCAGTTGAAATTTCTGCCAGTAATAAAGATTACGCCACAATTGCTTTTGGAGGCAAGAGCGATACGATAAAAGCTGGAACTTCGGTTTCAACAATCAACGTTGCAGAAATAACCAGCGTTTCCGCATCGGTTAACGATAATGTTTCTGATTTTATAATTTCAGCAGTAGTTAAAGATTCCTTGTACCAAACTGACGGGGCGCTTACGAATGCAACAGAAATTGTAAAGACCGGAGCTGGTACGCTGGAATTCTCCGCAGCTAATGTGCATACAGGCAAGACAACGATTTCCGAAGGAACGGTCAAACTGACTGGCGCTGGTACGCTTGGATCGGGCGCTGTTGAAAACAACGGGACGTTGGAATTTGCTCACGATTCAACACAGACAATTAGTAACATCATTTCCGGCTCGGGTTCTGTTGTCAAATCCGGCTCTGGCAAGCTGACGCTTTCCGGTAACAATACGTATTCTGGGGAAACCACGATTTCAGGTGGAATGCTCCTTGTACCAAGTACTGCCAGTCTGGCAACGTCCCAGGTTACAGTTACAGAGGGGGGAAAGTTCCAGACGGGAGCGACTCTGGATGGAATCCCTGTCAATCTTGACGGCGGAACGTTTGTCATTGGCGATACGTCTGCGTCCAAAGAACTTATGATTGGCGCGCTGACTCTTAATGGCGGAACTATCAGTTTCAATTTTAATGACTCCGTTTTCGTAGACGACTACGGGTATCATTCAGACGCGGACTGGCTTCATGTTTCTTCTGCCAGCCTGAGTTCCGGGGTCATTGATCTGACTTTCAACGGCAGCAGCGCTGAAGATTGGTGGAACGTTATCAAAAATAATTACAACGAAAACGGTTATGAGATTATTACCGGTCCAATTTCTGATTCTGAAAGCTTCAATAGCAATAATGTTACAGTCTCTGTAAACGGAACTCCGTCAGACAGTTGGACGCTTACCGCTAAATCGAGCGGGCTATATCTCTTTGCAACCGAGGACCAACCGGGACCAGAACCTGGAAACGTCTGGTATGACGCCAACACGTCTGATATCGACCTGCTGGACTGGATGATTGACGGAACAAATAAAGTCGGCGCCAAGTTTACCGAAGGCAGCAACTCTGAGACGTTTTCAGGCAGCGTTGCTTTGACCGGCGCCGGCGAATTTAAAATTGGTTCTGGTCAAAATCTGACGCTCTCGGAAGAAGTTACCGGCGATGGCGCTTTGACAAAGACGGGCGAAGGAACTCTGACGCTTTCTCTGGCTCCCGGATATACGGGTTCGACCGCGGTTGAAACGGGAACGCTGGTTCTTTCCGCCGGCGGTACGCTCAATAACCTTTCCGGCGCCGGAACGGTTGATAACAGCGGAAAGGCGTTAACGCTCAACAATACGTCTAATTCAGAGTTCTCCGGCATAATTACAGGCGCTGGAGCTGTTACAAAATCCGGTTCTGGAACGCTGGAATTGTCCGGCGAGAACGCGTACACCGGCGCGACGACCGTTTCAGCCGGCGAGCTTGTCTTCTCCGGCAGCGTTCTTCCGGTATCCGCTATGACGGCAACCGGTGGGGCGCTGGTTTTTGGAACGGAAGGAGAAACCATTACCATCAAACGAAATTCTTCTGTTAACGCCAACGGCGGGGCTGTTCGTGTAGACGGCAATCTGGTGTTTGAAGCTCCCGGTTCCGGATTTGTCGCTTGCGACGGCTCCTGGACGGGCAGCGGCTCCATGACGCTCGACGGCGGATACATTCGCGTTGGAACAAACTTTAACACCACGACCGGAATCAATTTCAACGGCGGTTCAATATTAAACAACAATAACGATGGCGTTTTGGCGTCCGATTTAACAATTACCAAAGACGGCTCGACCATGCAGGCGGGCTGGAGCAAGTCTTTGACCTTTACCGGCGCATTAAAAGGCAACGCGTCGTTGACAGTTGGCAGCGATTCCGGTTGGCTTATATTTTCCGGCAATGGGAGCGCTTACCAAGGGTCGTTGCTTGTCAAAGGCCAAATGCGAGTTGGCGTCGCTAATACAGACTCGTCAGACGTCTCTGAGTATATCGGCGGCAAGGTAATCAACCTCAACGGCGGAACAATTCAGAACAACAACAATAACATCACATTCACAAACGATTTGAACGTCATGACCGAAACCGGGTTTAAAGCCGGCTGGAGCAAAAGCATCACCCTTACCGGAAATGTAACAGGCTCTGCCAAACTGAAGCTGGTTTCCGATTCCGGCTGGCTGATTCTTAAAACCCACTCTGACGGCGATGCGTTTACCGGTCCCTTCCAAACCGGTTGGGCAAGCACGTCGTCCAGAGGTCAAACGCGTCTGGCGGCTGAACAGCCCCTCGGCGCCAACGCCGGCATCCTGTACAACTACGGCTATCTCGACATGAACGGATACAGCCAGAAATTCAAGGGCGTTGTAGACGATGGCGCGAACAATAAAAAAGGCAGAATTTATAATACAACCGCCAATAAATCGACGGTGACGTTCGATATTACCAATCAAAATCTGTCGTACGCTGGAACTATCGAAAGCAACGTTGAACTGATTGTCAACGCCAGCGGCGCGGGAACTCAAACGTTTACCAACGGAGGAAGCTCGTTTACAGGAAACGCCACAATTAATGGCGGAAAAATCCGGATGACAGGCAAAGGTTCCAGCAACAATTCTCCGATTGGAAAAGTTTCGAATACCCGTTACGTTTACGTCAATGATGGAGGTGAACTGGTATTTGCCAATCAGGACGTTTTAGCTAACGCTCATAACTACGCCCCGATTAACTTTGTCGTTGACGGGGGCAAGATATCCAACGAGGGCGCGTACTACAATTTCCTCCAGAATACAACGTTCAAAAACGGCGGTCAGCTGTACGCTTCCGACGGCAATGCAACGTGGAAAGCGTTCAAGCTGTTAAATGTTACCGTCGCCCGAAATGACGACGATGCCGCCGGCGCTCCCGTTCTTTTCAGCGCGGATTCCAGCAAGTCTGATGCTACGATTGCTTTTGGAGATATCAGCGATGTAATAAAAGCGGGCAACTCGGTTTCGACGGTTAACGTCGCAGAAATTACCAGCGCAAACGCGGCTGTCAACGATAACGTTTCCGATCTTGTTATTTCAGCCGTAATTGCCGATCCGGTTTACCAAACCACTGACGCTCTTAAACATTCAACACAAATTATTAAGACTGGCGCTGGAACGATGGAATTAACCGCCGCCAACACCATTACCGGCAAGACGACAATTTCCGAAGGCGCTATCAAGCTGTCCGGCTCCGGTACGCTGGGGTCAGGCGCAGTTGAAAACAACGGGACATTGGAATTTGCTCACGAATCCGATCAAACGTTTAGCAACGCTATTTCCGGAACTGGCGCTGTTGTTAAATCCGGTTCTGGTACGCTGACTATTTCCAATAATAATTATTCGTATACTGGCGAAACTACGGTTTCCGGCGGAACTCTCCTTGTAACGTCAGCCGGAAGTCTGTCAACGTCCAAAGTTACTGTTGCCTCGACATCGGGAGCTATTTTCCAGACGGGTGCGGATCTCAACGGCGTTGAGTTCGAACTCGGACAAGGCGGAACTTTTGTAATTGGAGAATCGTCTGCGTCCAAAGAAATTACGATTGGCGCTCTGACTCTTAGCGGAGGAACTGTCAATTTCGATTTTAACGACGTCGCTTCTCAAAGCGCCGACTGGCTTCACGTTTCTTCTGCCAGCATGAATTCCGGGATTATTAATTTGACGTTCAATACCAGCAGCGAAGATGATTGGTGGAACGTCATTGACAGCTACGAAGACGGTTTCCCAATTATTAGCGGTACAATAGTTGATTATCAAAACTTCAATCCCAGCAACGTTAGAGTTGCTGTTAACGGAACAGTGTCAAGCGATTGGAAGCTTACTGCTGCGAATGACGCGATTTTGCTTATGACGTCCAACGACGAGCCAGTACCAAGCGAACCCTGGTATTATGCCAATACGTCTGATATTTCCCTTCAAAATTGGACAATTGACGGAACGAATAAATTAGGCGCCAAGTTTACCGAAGGCGGCGATGCTGCGACGTTTGAAGGCGGCGTTGCATTGAACGCCAACGGAGTATTTGAAATTGGAACAGGGCATAATCTGACCGTCTCCGGCGTCATTTCCGGCAACGGAGGTTTGGAAAAAACCGGCGCTGGTACGTTGACACTTTCCGGCGACAACACGTATACCGGCGAAACGAAGGTTTCCGCAGGAACGCTCAATCTGACAAAAGTCGGGAAAAAGGGAACCTTGGCAACCGGAAGCGTACTTACCGTTGACGGAGCTTCGTCTGTTGTAACAGGGCATGGAGACATTTTTGGCTATGGCGACGAAACCCTTGGAACAATCAATTTGACCAACGGAGGAACGCTGCATAACGACGCGACAAACGCTCATATTACCGTTGGCGCGGCTATCAATATGAACAACGGCGTCATTTCGTCAGAAAACGGCAATGGCAGCAATGTGTTTGGCAATTACGTTTTCGATAACGCTATCAACGTCTTGGGCGGAACGGACAACGCGATTACAGCAAACAGAATTACTCTGCGTTACTATACCAGCACGCCTGGCGAAGCGGGCGGAAAAATTACCGTTGCCGACGGCGCCAAATTGACGATTTCATCTCGAATTGACGATCCGGACGGGTATTTTGTACCTCTGGTTAAACAGGGCGCTGGAACGCTCGTTCTTTCTGGAGACTGCTATTATACAACAGGAACGTTTGTCAATGGCGGAACGCTGCAATTAACCAAAACAGGACAAAAAGGAACGCTGGCAACAGGCAGTACAGTTACCGTTGACGGCGCAGCGTCCGTCCTGGCTGGGCACGGCGATATTTTAGGATATTCCAGCTCCTCCGTTGGAACGGTCAATCTTCAAAACGGCGGAACGTTTTACAACGACTCTTCAGACGCTCACGTTACCGTTGGAGCGGCTATCAATATGAACAACGGCGTTATTACTGCCGACCCAACCGCTCAAGGCGGCGGTGAATTTGGCAATTTCGTCTTCGATAACGCTATCAACGTTACAGGCGGGACGGATAACGCCATTTCAGCCAACAGAATTACCCTGCGACAGTATGACGGCACGTCAGCAGAAGAAGTCGGTGGAAAGATTACCGTCGCGGAAGGGGCAAAACTGACGATTTCCTCTCAAATTATGGCTCATAACAGCGCGAAAGTTGTCCCGTTGGTTAAACTCGGCGCTGGCGAACTGGTTCTTTCCGGCGACAGTACGTTTACAACTGGAACGTTTGTCAACGAAGGAACGCTTCGGTTAACGAAAGTTGGCAAGAAGGGAACCCTGGCAGCGGGAAGCGCGATTACCGTTGACGGCGCGACTTCCGTCCTGACGGGTCATGGAGACATCTTCGGCTACGCTGACGAAACCGTTGGAACAATCAACTTGACCAACGGCGGAACGCTGCACAACGACGCGACAAACGCTCACGTTACCGTTGGAGCGGCTGTCAATATGAACAACGGCGTGATTTCGTCTGAAAACGGCGCTGGCAGCAATGTGTTTGGCAATTACGTTTTCGATAACGCTATCAACGTTACAGGCGGAACGGACAACGAGATTAACGCCAACAGAATTTCGCTGCGTATGTATCCCAACACGCCCGGAAATGCCGGCGGACAAATAACAGTTGCTCAAGACGCTCAATTGAAGATTTCGTCACAGATCATCGATCCTGACGCAAATACGACCTCTATGGTTAAACAGGGCGCAGGGACGCTGACCCTTTCCGGCGACAATACGTATACAACGCCGACAACCGTCTCCGAAGGAACTTTGCAGCTTACCGACGCCGCAGTCAAGGCGAACAGCTCAACTGAAGTTGCTCAGAACGCCACTATGGAATACAACGTTGCTTCCGGCGAAAAATCGCTGGACTTCACAACCAGCAATACAACCGTTTCTGGCAGCGGAAACGTTGCCAAGACCGGCGCTGGCAAACTCAAGATTAAAGCGGACGGAACGCAGTTCAGCGCTGGTCAGTTTACCGTCTCCGCTGGCGAACTGGACTTCAAGGGACAGTACAACGGCAACATGCTCGTTCAGTCCGGCGCAACCCTTTCCCCCGGCAACTCCGTCGGCAGCTTAACCGTTTACGGCGACGTTACCATCGACGCCGGCGCAACCGGCTTGTTTGAGTTCAGCGCCTTCAACAAAAATCAATACGATACGCTTACCATTGCAAACGCTGACGACGTATTCTCGGTAGATACGAACTCGATTATCAAGCTGTACTTTGAAGGTAACGATGCTGACCTCTGGGCGGCGGAAGGCGCTCAATACAAGCTTGTTTCCGATGAAGGCTTTGCAGCTGGTACAATCGACATGAGCGACTTGCTGGGCAACTACAATACCCTGTTCGGTCTGGAAGGCAGAACGGATGGTCTGTACCTGATCGGCTTGGGAGCTGGACCAATCCCACCTGGACCGGAACCCGGCTCCGGCGTCCCGGAACCGTCAACCTGGGCGCTGTTAGCTCTTGGCGCCGCTGGACTTTTGTTCTGGCGGAAGAGAAAGTAATAGAAAAATGTAGGCGAGCCGGGGCGCGTAAGCCCCCGGAAAGCGACGGCTTGCCGTCGCATAATGAAAGGCGGTAACGGAGCGACCAACGGGAGCGTAGTTACGCTTAATAGCGGGAGAAGTCTCTCGCTTTTTTTATATCAAACGCTGCAATATACGGAGAAAATCATGACACGAAAAGCTCTGGTTCTTTTGACGATTATTTTGACGTTCTTTAGTTCTGCTCAGGCGGATTCGCCGGAAGAGAAAACCGCGCCGGAAAAGCCGGGCTGGGAACTCGTCTTTGAGGACAATTTCGATAACGAAGCGGTTTTAAGTCCGGAGAAATGGATCGACGCCTATCGTCCGGGACGAGCGGAATATTACGCGCTCAAATCCGGCAAGCCGAGCGATTTCAACGGACTGAAAACCAACTACGTAATCGAAAACGGGATTCTCAAACTCCGAATCGATCGCGATCTTCCAAAACGGAAAGACGTTAAATCTTTGTGCGTTTCCTCGATTCAAACGTCTCGATGGACGTATAATCCGGAAACGGGAGAGTTCGGAACTATCGATAAGTTTACGACGAAGTACGGGCTGTTTGAAGTCCGCTGCCGAATGCCGAAAGGGAGCGGCTTGCACAGCGCGTTTTGGCTCCTTCAGAAAGGCGCGCGCGAGCAGGAAATTTCGCCGGACGGAAAGCGCGGCAAAATCGGCGACGGCGTTGTAGAAATCGACATCTTCGAGATGCTGGGCAGAAAAGTCGACGCACGCATAAACGACTTCAACGTTCATTTCACGAAAAACGGTCATCACGAGCACCGCTTCGACTTCGACTGTTCAAAGGAATTCCATACGTGGGGATTGAACTGGGAGGAAGGAAAGCTGACGTGGTATCTGGACGGCAAAGAGATTTACACGTACGAAGGACCCACGCCGCAAAGCGAAATGCTGATCCTTCTCGGGCTATATCATAACTGCGGCTGGACGGGTCGGCTCGATCCGAATTTACCGTACCCGCTGGATTTCGAGATCGACTGGATTCGAGTCTGGAAGAAGAAAAGAAAGACATAGGCGAGCCGGGGTGCGTAAGCCCCCGGGCAAATCTCACGCGGAGACGCGGAGGCGCGGAGGATGTTCACGAAGTTTTAAAATTTTGCGTTCTCTGCGTTCTTTGCGGCTTAAAATTCTGCGGCGAGCTTCGTGCGCGATCCGAGGAGTTTTTTGGTTGCGTATTTGTTGATTTCTACTTCCAACAAGGCGCCCGAGACAGACGCCATCCAGGGAAGGTTTTCGGCTTACGCAATATGGTATTTCCCCCTTCGAACAAAGCGTAATTCCGTTCGCTTCGCGAACTCCATTACCGCCTTCCATTTTTCCGGGGGCTTACGCACCCCGGCTCGCCTTTTTTTCTAAATTTTTTCTCCCCTGCCCTGTACATTTCTTTTAGAATCTGGTAAAATGGAATGAGTTGTAGATATTATTCAATCGCTTTTTCGAAATCAGGAGACGTTTATGAATCTTATATTTCCGGAATCGTTTCCCATTTTGGGCGCAACGCTTGCCGACAGCGCCGGCGGGCTGCCCGCTCCTTTGTGGTTTATTCAGTTTTTTAAGATCGTCGGGTTTACGCTGCACGTGCTGATGATGAACCTCTGGTTCGTTGGTCTTCCGGCGGCGCTGGCAATGTTTATCGTCGGCGGGAAAAGCGGTCGGGCGTGGTCGCGCCGATTCCTCCAGCAGCTTCCGACGATTGTCGCTTTTGGCATCAACTTCGGAATCGTGCCTCTGCTGTTCCTTCAAACCGCGTACTACAAGGCGTTCTATACGGGCACCATTTTGATGGCGTGGCCGTGGCTGATGGTTTTGCTGTGGGTGATGATCAGCTATTACAGCGTCTACATCGCGGCGTTTTCCGCCAAGGGCGAACCGAAACCGCTTAAAAGTCAGCTTATCGTCTTTTTCGGCTCGCTGGCGTCGCTGTTCTTTATTATCGCCGGTCTGACGATGTCGACGGGCATCACGTTCATGGCGTCTCCCCAAAGCTGGGACGCAGTCTGGGAATCGACTCAAGTCGGCGGAGCGACGCTCGGCACGGCGATGCCGATTCACAACTACGTTGTCGTCTACCGCATTTTGACGATGCTGGGGATTGCGTTTGTAACAACCGGCGTTTGGGCGTTCTTCGACGGCGCATGGCTGGGCGGCGCTGCCGGCTGCTGTACAGATCAGTCCTGCGCTGTCAATAAACCGTCGTGCTGCTGGCTGAGAGGTTTTTCAACCGTCATGGCGATTATCGGCGCAGCTGTCGCAACGTACGCCTACGGGAAATATTTGGGACTCGTTTCCGACCCGATTATCGAGGCGATTAACAGCCCTGGCAACGCGATTGTAACGTCGATTTCCAAGTACGTCTTCTGTATTCCCGCCGGACTGCTGATTTTGATTTGTCTGGTTCCGTCCGGCTGCCGAAAGGCGTTGGCGCTGCTGGCGTTTGTCGCTCAGCTGGGCGCAGTCGGCGTTTGGGCAACGGTTCGACAATGGATTCAGCATCTGGAAATCACCCCGGTCATGGACGCAGCAAAGATGACGGAATCGGTTCAATGGTCGCCGATAATCGCGTTTTTGATTCTTTTCGTTTTCGGACTGCTGGTTTGCGGCTGGATTGTTTCCCGCGTCGTTGTCGGGTGCAAGACTGCCGAGTAAATCGATATTTGAAATCCCCTAATTAAAAAGCATTCAACATACATATAACAGGAGAACAGTTATGCAATATCCGTGGTGGTACGTACCGATTTTAACCAGTCCGCTTGTCATTGCGGCAGTGTCCGTCATTCACGTTTTGGTGAGCCATTACGCCGTTGGCGGCGGGCTTCTTTTGGCGCGAGAAAACGCCTACGCCGTCAAGACGGGCGACGAGGAGTATCGAAAATACTGGAAGAGTCACACAAAATTTTTCGTCCTGCTGACCGTCGTTTTCGGGGCGATAACCGGCGTTGGGATATGGTGGACGATTGGCTTGGCGTCTCCCTTGGCGACACAGGCGCTGATTCAAACGTTCGTTTTCGGCTGGGCGATTGAATGGGTCTTTTTTGTCATCGAGCTGGCGGCGGCGTTCGCGTTCTATTATTACTGGGACAAGCTCGCCAAACGCGACCACGTTCTCATCGGCTGGGCGTACGCTCTGGCGGCGTGGATCAGCCTCGTTCTGATTACCGGCATCACAGCGTACATGATCAACGCCAAAGGGCTTTTCGGCGACTACGCTCAAACCGGCAACTTCTGGCATGCGTTTTTCAACGTCGAGTTCCTGCCGCAGATGATCGCTCGAACCGGCGCGGCGCTCCTGCTGGGAACGCTGTATATTTTCGTTCACGCCAGCTGGACGATTAAAGACAACGACGCGCTGAAGACAAAAGTCGTTAGAAGAATGATCGCCCCGTCGATTGTCGGCGCGCTCTTTCTCCTGGGCGGAATGGTCGCCAGCGTTGCCCTGTTCCCGCAAAACGCGCTCATGGCAATTGAACGCGCTGCGGCTTTGAACATCATGCTGGCAATGACTGTCGGCGCGTTGGGATTGCTGGCGTTTATGATCGTCTTTTTCGTCTTCCCGAAACCGCAGACGCTTACCCCGCAGTTTTCGCTCTGTCTGCTGTTTATCGCCTTTGCAGCGTTCGCCTGCAGCGAGTTCATTCGGGAAGCGGCGCGAAAGCCCTACATCGTCGACGGGCAGATTTTAGGCAACCAGATTGCCGTTTCTCAAATTGCCGACTGCCAGAAAGACGGCTTTTTGTCTCAGGGCGTCTGGACGAGCAAATACATGAAAACCAAAGACGCCAACCCCGGCTTGGCTTTGTTCATGCACCACTGCAACGACTGCCACGCCTCGGAAATGGGTCTTTCCGCCTTGAGCCTGCTCACCTACGGCGAAACCAAAGAGCAGATTGCTGAAAAGATTAAACATCTCGACAAACCGAACGTCTCCATGCCGCCGTGGTGCGGAACGGACGAAGAAGCCGACCAGCTGGCAGAGTATCTCGTTTCGATTCAGAGAAAAGAGGGCGAGAAGTAGATCAGGGAATAGGAAATAGGGAGTAGGGAGTAGTTTTTAATTTATTAACTATTCCCTATTTCTCTTTCTCCATTTTCCCTTCCCTGTCTCTTCTTCCCTATTTCCTCGCCGCCCCGCCCCCTTTATTTAAAAAATATTTCGTTTATAATAGACAAGTACCAGATTGGAATATTGGAAGCCAGTCGAAGCGTACATAACATGAGGTTTTATTATAATCCTGTCAAATGAGTAAATTTATTTTTATTACCGGTGGAGTTGTTTCGTCGTTGGGAAAAGGGCTGACGTCAGCCAGCATTGGGCTTTTGCTCAAAAGCCGCGGCTTGCGCGTCGAGATGCTGAAGATGGATCCGTATATTAACGTCGATCCCGGCACCATGAACCCGTTTCAGCACGGCGAAGTTTTTGTAACCGACGACGGCGCGGAAACCGACCTCGACCTGGGGCATTACGAACGATTCGTCAACCAGCCGATGGGGCATCGCAACAACTTCACCACCGGGGCGATTTACTCTAAAATTATCGAGCAGGAACGCCGGGGCGATTTTAACGGCGCGACGGTTCAGGTTGTCCCGCACGTTACCAACGAAATCAAGAAAAAATGGCTCAATCTGGAACGCGAAGACGTCGACGTCATTCTAATTGAATTGGGCGGCACGGTCGGCGACATCGAAGGCTTACCCTTCCTCGAAGCGATTCGTCAGTTCCATCTGGAACGCGACCCGGAAGACGTCATGTTTATTCACATGGCGTTGATTCCGTACCTGCGGGCGTCCGGGGAAATCAAAACGAAGCCGACTCAGCACTCCGTTCAGAAATTGCGCGAACTGGCGGTTCAGCCCGACATGATTATCTGCCGAACGACCCAGCACATTGAAGACGACGTCCGGAAAAAGATCGCCTTGTTCTGCAGCGTCCGGCCGCAAAACGTTATTATTGAGCAGGACGTTCCCAACACTATTTACGAAGTCCCACTGATGCTGCGTCAGCAAGGGACAGACGATATTATCTGCAAGCGTCTGCACCTGGTCGACCGCGAGCCGGACTTGTCACAGTGGCAAGCCATGATCGACCGCGTCGTCAACCCGGAAAAGACGGTGAAAATCGCCGTTGTCGGGAAGTACATCACACTCACCGACAGCTATAAGTCGATTTACGAAGCCCTCATGCACGCCGGAGCGGCGTTCCATGCGAAGGTGGATATCCTCAAGGTAGAAGCCGAAGAAATCGAGGAGAAGGGCGCGGACGCTGTTTTACAGGGCGTTCAGGGCGTTCTCACTCCCGGCGGGTTTGGGTTGCGCGGCGCGGAAGGCAAGATGGCGGCGATTCAGTGGGCGCGAGAAAACAAAGTCCCGTTCCTGGGAATCTGCTACGGCTTGCAGTGCGCCGTGATTGAGTTTGCCAGACACGTCTGCGGTCTTCCAAATGCGTACAGCATCGAATGGAAAACCGACACCGATATTTTCGAGGGCAACGCCTCGGCGCAGGCGCAAGACGCGGTTGTCGTCCTGATGGACTCGCAGCAAAACGTCGTTGACCGCGGCGGCACGATGCGCTTGGGCGCGTACGCCTGCTGGCTCAAGCAGGGCACTCACGCCAGAGAAGCCTACGGTACGGAAATGGTTCGGGAACGACATCGACATCGATACGAAGTCAACCCCAAAATCAAGGACATGCTGGAAGAACATGGCATGATCATTTCCGGCGTCAATCCGGACAGTCGCCTGGTCGAAATCGTCGAACTGAAAGATCACCCGTGGTTTGTCGCCACACAGGCGCACCCGGAATTCAAATCCCGCCCGACAGAAGCCCACCCGCTGTTCCTCGGGTTTATCAAAGCGTCGATGGAGAATTAGTCAATGGACAAAGAACTGGAATCCCGCGCTGGTTGTTTAGGGAATAGGGAATGGGGAATAGGGAATAGTAATTCTCGTTCCTTCGCTCCCTACTCCCTACTCCCTATTCCCTACTCCCTCTTAGCGATAGCTTGTATTTTATTAACGAATGTCAGCTTTGCTCAGATGGTAACGACAGGAACGCCGTTTAACCGCGTGAGCGACTCGTTCCATGAAAACATCGGTACAAGCTGGTCTTTGCAGGGCAAAAACTGGAGCATGAGTTTCGGCGGGAACAACGCTCTGCCGGGTCAGGCTCCGTTTGGAAACGCCGGCGGGGCTGGCGGCGGAATTCAGGGCGGCGTCGGGTTCGGCGGAAACGGGTTTACCGGCAACATCTGGGGACGCATGGAACAGGGTTCCAGCCGATCTCTGGTAAGTCAAACCCCGTCTGTTACAACTTTTAACGGTGTACCCGGCATGATGTCCGACACGCAACAAACGCCCTTTGTTATCAGCAATACCCCTGTCGTCGGCTCGTGGACGGGAATGCCCGGCTTGATGGATCCGACTGGCGGCTCGCTGACAAGCGGTTTGACCAGACCGGTTGGGAATTCCCCGGTTTCTCAGGCGTTAAGTCGAGTTCGAGCCGCAGAAGGAACAGGGGCTGAGAATTCGCCCAATGGGCTAAAACGCGCTGCGTTTGGGTCGGATCGCTTGACCAGAAACAATCGCTCGGAAGTTGACAATTCCCCGTCGTTCGGTTCCGATAACGCAGACGATGCGCCCAGTTCTGCCGACGCTGTTGTCGGGTCCGTCGCTCAGATGAAACAGCTCTATCAGCAGGAAAACGTCGAACCGAAGCGGGAAAAGGCTCAGCTCAACATCGAGAAAGCCCGCGCCGCCGCTGAAAAAGGACGCATTGGAGCGGCAAAGTCCTATTACAAAACCGCTATGAAGTACGCTCAAGACGACGAAGTTAAAAAGACAATTATTAAAGAGTATAAAGCATTAGATAAATAAGGGAACAGGGAATGGGGAATAGGGAATAGATTTTCGCCTACGGCGAAATTAAAACTACTCCCTATTCCCTACTCCCTACTCCCTCCCCCTACCTACCATGGATCTCAACAAAATACGCCGTGAAATTGACCGAATCGACAACTCTATTCTTCGCGCCTTGCAGCGTCGAATTGAATGGGGTCGATTGACCTTGAAATTCAAAAAGAAAATCCTCTCTCCGGAACGCGAACAGGCGATTGTCAACAGCTTGATGGAACGCGAACGGTCGCTGCTTTCCAGCGAAGTTATCGAGGCGATTTATCAAACCATCTTTACCGAGTCCCGGCGCGTTCAGGCAGAAGCCCGCCCGTTAATCGCGTTTCAGGGCGAACACGGCGCGTTTACCGAAGTCGCCTGTCGGGAATGGAACAAAAACCTCGCTCCGATTCCGTGCGCTACCAATTCAGACGTTATCGAAGGGATTGAACAGGGCGTTTACGACTTCGGCATGCTGCCTATCGAGAACACAATTGTTGGGCGTCAAAACCACATCACAGCTTTGCTCAACCAGTCCAAGCTGCACATTGTCGGGGCGATCAGCATTCCGGTTGAGGAATGTCTGTTGGTCGTGCCCCGCGCGCCGCTGACCCAGCTTCGACGCGTCTATTCTCACCCCATGGCTCTGGCGGAATGCAAGAGCTTTATTCATCAAAACAACCTCGACGCGATTGAGTATTTCGACACCGCCGGCGCGGCTCAATGGCTGGCGGAGAATCAGCCGGACGGTACAGCTGTTATTGCCGGCGAACTGGCGGCGAAGTATTACAATCTGGAAGTGGCGCGTCACAACGTTGGCGACAATCCCCACGCGGCAACCCGGTTCCTGGTCGTTGGCAGCGAACCGAAATCTGACGGCGGAAACAAGACCTCGATTTCGTTCTTGGTGAAAAACGAACCCGGCGCGCTGGCGGCGATCATGAACCTCTTTGCCGACAGCAAAATCAACCTCAGTCACATTGATTCCGTTCTCGACTCGACGGGCGACTACGTCTTTTACGTCGACATAGACGCTAACGTCAACGACGCCCCCGTCGCGCAAGTTATGGAACAGGTCGAAAAGCTCTGCGACTCCTATCGCGTCCTGGGGTGCTATAATGAGATTAAGTAACAATTGAGTTGCGAGTTGCGAGTAGCGAGTTGCGAGAAAAAATTCAGACGCGACAGCGTTCCTCTCGAACCGCGTTAGCGGTTCAAACTATTCCCTATTCCCTATTCCCTACTCCCTCTAGTCCGGGGGCTAACGCACCCC
>JAZMZV010000230.1:0-9902 GCA_045586185.1 Thermoguttaceae bacterium
TCCCCTCAAACTCCCCTTTCCAAAAAACTTTAATAAGGGAGAATATAAGCGACCAACGGGAGCGACGCCTCGCCGCCTATTCGTTATCTTCTTCGGCGTTATCTTCTTCGTCGTCTGCGTCTTCGTCCATTGGGCCGAAAATTTCGGCTAACGCTTTTTTCAAAACAGGACCGCGAGCGTTGTCTGTAATAACCTTGCCGTCTTTTCCGATAAGAATCATGGTCGGAATAGCGGTAACGCCATAGTACTCGTCCATCGTTTGACCGTCAGCAACCAGAGCTTGTTTGTCCATCATTTGTTTCCAGGGCATTTCTCTCTTTTCGATGAACGTCTTGAGCGTTTCAACGTCTCTGTCAGCAGAAATTCCGATAACCTCAAAGCCTTTTTCGTGATAGAAGTTGTACAGCTTTTTAACGGTCGGGATTTCCCGACAGCACGGACCGCACCACGTTGCCCAGAAGTCAATCAGAACGACTTTTCCTTCGTAATCTTTGGCGTTGTATTCAGAGCCATCGATAAAAGTACCGCCGACGAGCATTTCATTGCCAACCAGCTCAGCGCGGCGAAGCATTCCTGCCAGCATCTTGCCGATCACGACGACTTGTTTGTTCTCAGCGTTTTTGAGCAGATTGAAAACCTTCTCGCGAACTTCACGAAGCTGAGTTTCATCCAGGATTTCTCCAGCGTATTGCATAACAAATCCCAATCCCTTAGCCTGTACAACGCTGACGTTTTTTCCTTCCTTTTCGGCTTTGTCAACAATGCTTAACAGAGCTTTTTTGGCTTTATCAATGTCGTTGGCTCGCAGCGCAGATCTAAAATCGCCGACCAGATTGGAAACTTCCAGTTCGTCAGCCATTTCGTTCAGACCTTTATCTCTGCACAGCTGCGGCAAGGCGGCGTATTCTTTTTCATAGCTGGAATCAAGACCTTTGAGCTGTCTGAGAACCCATTTTTTGGTTTCGATTGCGCGACCAATCTGTTCCTGAGTCAAAGAATCTTTAGCAAGAATTATGTTGACGGCTTCGTTGCTGGCTTTAAGAGCGTCAGTCATACGGGCTTTGATTTCCTCTTCCGTTCTAGGCGTCGGTTTTCCTAAAAGGTTTTCCCGCGTATGCAGATTGACGATAAAATTGAAGTAGTCTTCTACAGTTCCCTCTTCTGGAACGTTAGCGTTGAAAACAGCTTCTGCCTTTTCCGCTTTGGGCGCGTCATCGTCTGCCTTTTTTGCGTCGTCTGCAAAGGACGTATTGACCAGCGCCATTGCCAACGCGGCAACGAGAGTCAAATAAAATGATTGTTTCATGATTTCCTTTCTGAAAGAATGAACGATGATGAAAAACAGAAACAGGATTTACCGTTTTTCCCCTTTTTCTGTTATATAACAATAAATACGATTCTTTCGATAATTTGGTTCGAACGATTTTCTCAAACTACAAAAATAAGCCGCAGGTTTACGCCCGCGGCTTGTCTTGTTTTTTAAAACTTCGCGAACATCCTCCACTCCTCCGCGTCTCCGCGTGAGATTTTTCCGAGTGCTTACGCACTCGGCTCGTCATCGTTTCAGTTCCTTTTCCTCTCGCCCGCTGATGGGGCAAGAGGAAAAGGTTGTTTGACGATGTTCTTTTTTTACGTGTTCTTTGTTCCGTGGGTTAAAACCCACGGCTATTAAAATTGAACCGCTACGCGGTTCTAGTTGAACGCTTCGCGACTGTTAAAATTTCTTCGCGAACATCCTCCGCTCCTCCGCATCTCCGCGTGAGATTTGCCAGGGTCTTACGCACCCGGCTCGCCTATCGTTCGAATCGCAGTTCGACTGGGCCGATTAAGCCGGACTTGTACGTCGGACCGTGGTAGTTGGTCGGAATGCTTCGGTAATGGTTCGCCAACGTGTTGTATACCTCAATCTCGATACGGTTTTCGCCCTCGGTTAAGAAGCCTGTTACGTCGAGTTCCCACGGCTGGCAGACAAGGACGCCGACGGATTTCCCGTTGATTCGGACTTCCGCCGTCGCGCAGACGTCGCCCAGCGACAGGACGGTTCTCTTTTGCGTCTGTTCTTTTGTAACAGTTATCGTCTTTCCGTAGACGGCGCCGCCGGAATAGTAGTTCAAACCGGTTCCGTTCCAGCTCCAGTCGGTCAAAGCTTCAATTTCTCCCTGTTTGGTTGAGAAGATAATCGGTTCCGCAAACGCCGCTCCGCCCTGCAGGGGGGAATCGGGAATGATTACAGTAACGGACGTCGGCTTGACAGCTCCGATGCCGGAGCAGACCCAGCGCCGCGTTTTGTACTGAGTCGGATCAGTCGATGTAACGGGGAATTCTTTTTCGCCAACGACTACGCGCGGCGTCGATGTAACAGCGCTGTCCAGCGTGAGCGTCAGACCGTCCAGACCGGCGGGCGCGTCAAATTTATATTCCATCGTCGTCGGTTTGACGGCGCTGAACTCGACCATATCGAGAGTATACCAGCTCATCGAGTTCGGGAACGCTTTTTCCTTCTGCTCTCTGGTCAGATCGTCCCATTCCGCCTGCGCCTGACGCGGTTCATGAACGCCCGACAAGGTCGGTTCCTGATTGGACGCGGGTGGCGCCGAAACCGGCTTTTTCGGAGGCATAACCTCGTCCACTCGCCCGTGCGGCTTCGCACCTTTTTCCAGGAACCAGAAACCTCGTCCCGCCGTTGGATACGAGAGCGTCAAAACCTGCGGCTTGCCGGAAAGCTCAACCGTTTTCGCGTCGAGCGGAACAGGCTGATTGTCCAAGAAAACAGCATCTGGCAGAATTCCGCCTTTTTGAATCGTCGCCGTTCCCTTCCAGCAAACCGTAGTCGTTAAATAGTAGCGTTTGGGCGGGTTCTCGGTTACAAAAACGGTTTCGTTATGACCTCGCTGCTGTCTGCCGAAAGCGATAAAGTTGTCGCTAAAGTTCTCCTTCAAACCGTGCCAGCCCTGATGTCCGGGATTTCCTTCAAGACCCCATCGCCATGAAAAATTGTAGGGATGCCATGAGGAATCCAGCTTGTCTATTGATTCCACCGGATTGGACGTTGGCGCAGCCGACCTCGAAACATGCTTAGTCCAGAACCGCTGTCCGTACCCAACGGTACACGGTTTCCAGTTCTCTGTTTCCGCAGCGCGATAGTACAATTGACGCGCTTCCGCCCCGATAACTCTGTTGTCTTCTGTAACAGGAAGTCGGAAATCGCCCCAGCGGTTGTCCATGGTCGGAATGAGTTTGAACGTCCACGGCCCTGTAAGCGGGACGACGTCAGAAGAGTTGCGAGTTGCGAGTTGCGAGTTGCGAGAAGAATCTTCACTCTTGCCTACTGCCTCTTGCCTACTGCCTTCTTTTTGCGTTGAATCAAAGACAAACAGGCATGCTTCGCTACTGGAAACCGGAATCTGAATGGACGTATACCCGTCTTTGACATTTGTAACAGTTGCGGGAGAGACTTTGCCCGTCATCGGATCCCAGCGTTCCGGACGTCCAGCGCAGCGGAACGACACGATGGAATTCTTCTCAGCGCCCATTACCATATAGACGTCGTATTTACCGGCTTTACGGTGCAGATATTTAATCGGCGCGCCGGCGAGGACGTCTTGCGGGAAGAGGAAAACCTGTTTGTCAAACTCTCTCATTCCCGTTGTCTGAACCGGTACGCGAACGTTAATTCTGCCGTATCGGTGCAAATCGTGAACGTTGAGCGGATCAAGCGGTTTGACAGCGTCATTGTCGGAAAGTTTGTATCCCAGATCAAGCGTTGTAAATCGCGTCTTTGTTCCATCGGAAACGGCGAAGAAAATGCCCGCCGTTTGATTCCCGTTTGGGTCGTCGTCTTTGGCGAGGATTTTGATTTTGTCCCCGTTTTTGAGCGTCAGCGTTCCCGTCCAGCCTCTTGTATAATTGACGTTGGAGCAGACGCGCTTGTCGTTGACGTACAGGTCGCCGTGATTGTCGGTAAAGAACTTGACCTGATACTGCGTCGGCTGGTCGGAAAGCCCTTTGAGCGTTCCCACCGCCTGAATTCTGGTAACGCATTCCTTCGACCACGCCCAGTAGCCGGTAAACCCGCCAGGATAAACGCGAGGCTCGGCTTCTGGCTCAGTAAACTTGCTGTTTGTTTCGGCGTCGGCTACGCGCTCCTGCGACGTCTGAATGATTTCGTCAACCAGCTTGTTCAGAACCGGGTCGTTCGCCCCGGCGCGATCCGAAACGATCGGCTTCTTCCCGTAGATGTAAACCGTCCCGCCGGCAAGCTGGAATTGACGCAGTTTAGTCAACACGTCCCAGTGCAGAGCTTCCATGGACGGAATGACAACCGCGGCAAAATTCATGTCGGAAACGGACAGCTTCGCCGGCTCGCCGCTCTTTTGAGGAACAATTGACGCACGAAGAATCGACTGCTCGTCTATAAAGGCGATGTCACGGTTTGTAGCGTAAATCGCTTTTGCCAGATTGAACGCGGTTGACGTTGCCTCGTTCTGGTTGGCTTGCAAGCCCGCATAGTACGGCGCGACGGGATAAATTATCGCAACTTCCGCCTGGCACGTTCCCTGGCTGAGCACGTACGACAGACGCTCGTAGTATTTCAGAAAGACGTCCATGTGCTTCCAGTACGGCATTCGGAAATGGTAGCACGGCGGCGCCCATTCCCAGTAACTGCCGTGAGTGGTATAGTACAGCCCATGCAGATTGAGCAGCGTCGCGCCGTAAACGAAGTTTTCGTTCGTGGCGAACATCAAGCCGTTGGGATTGGCGCCCCAGCCGAGGGAATGGTATCCTTCCAGCCAAACGCGCGGACGCTGATACAGGTTGCCGATGGACGACGAAACCTTGTCTTTGATAAAGTCAGCGTGCCCGCCGGGCGTGTCGTGCCCAGGAGCCGTATACCATCGAATCGCGCGGAAATAATCGTGATACTGCGTCGGCTGGTAGCCTCGCCCGTTGTTGTCACAGCCAAAGGTCATCCCGCGGGAATAATGCCACATAAAAATCGGCTTGAAGTACCGCAGTTCGCCCAGATAAACCTGAACGTCCATGACGTCCATTTTGGTTTTGGTCGTTGAGGCGCCCATGTCGGTAAACAGACCCGGAGCGACGCTGTAGAAGTCGTATCCCTTCACCTCGGCAAAGCGTTCGGCAAAGTCGTCCGTCCACTGCCAGCCGTTATACCCAAGATTCAATTCGTCGTTGAAGAAAAAGTTCAAACCGGCAGAACTTTTTCCATTGTGATCTTCAAACGGCTGGAAGAACTTGTCGATTACTCGCTGACCAGACTGCGGATGTAACGGGTTGAGCGTTCCACCCTGAACTTCGTATCGATATTCCCAAATCGTGTACTGAGTCGCAGGAGCGTCTGCTGGAATATGATACTTCCCGTCCTCATCCGCTTCCAGCTTGAACCCGGGACCGGAAATGCGCCCGTTTTCTAACGGATAGGCGGCAAAGGCGATATGGTTTTCAGACTTCCTGAGTTCAAACGTCGCGCCGGGTTTCGCCATGTTGACCTGGTTTCCTTTCAGGGCGCGGGCGTTGAATTCCACCTCGTTGTAGACGATATCGTTGAACAGGTTTTTGGTGTTGTTCCAGTCGAGCGTGTACGTGCTCAAGCCGATTCCCATGTTGTACTTGGCGGCGACTTTTGACGCGTGAGAGTAGAAGTCCCACCATTCGTCAGAGAAGATGGGCGGGTCGTTGTTGTAGGCGCCCCAGCCCGGGGTGTCTTTGTGAGCGTAATTGACCTGAACGCCGGGAATTCCCTTTTTGTGCAGCTCTTCAATCTGCCATTCCAGACGCGCCTTGTCCAGCCGGTCGCCAGTCCACCACCAGAACGGGACTTCGCCGTACCCGTCAGGCGGGTTTTGGAAATTCTCCCGCAGGTTTTGCGGCGAGCGTTCCGGATACGCAATCGCGTTCGCCGGCGCCGGCGGCAGTTTGGACGGGTCGGACAGATCAAGCGGGGATTCAAACGCGAATCCCGTCGCCAAAGTCGTTAAGACGACCAGCAGACATAACAGAATTCTAAATTTTGTCATAATCGTTTTTTTATACAGGGGGGGAAGGAAAACAGATAAACGCGAAAGGCGCGTTTACCAACATTCAACTAAGTGAAATTATACCCGGTAAATTTTTTAAAGCAAGTCATCGGGGAATATCATTTTGCGACAAGGGGATGGTTCACGCGGAGCCGCGGAGATGCGGAGGATGTTCGCGAAGTTTTAAAAAATAAGGCGAGCCGGGGTGCGAAGGCCTGGAAAAAACTCACGCGGAGACGCGGAGTAGCGGAGGATGTTTGCGAAATTTTAAAAATCTCTTTTGTGTTCTTTGTGTTTTTTGTGTTCTTTGTGGTAAAATTTCTATGGCGAGCTTCGCTCGCGAACCGAGGAGGTTTCCGACTAGCGTTAATCTAAATTCTCTCCCCTCTCTCCTTGTCGAAATTCAGATTTGTAGTATTATATAGCAACTATTTTTAGTACTTAGTACTTAGTACATAGTACATAGGACGCAAAGCGCTCCACTCACTATGCACTAAGCGCTATGCGCTATGCACTTAAATCCCACCTAAACATACCATGTCAGAACAGCGCAAAGACCTGAGAAATATCGCCATTATCGCCCACGTTGACCACGGGAAGACGACCCTTGTCGACTGCATTCTGCGCGAGTGCAGCCAGATGAGAGAAGAAAAGCTGGAATGCAACCAGATTCTGGACTCCAACGACCTCGAACGGGAGCGCGGGATTACCATTCTGGCGAAAAACATCGCCGTAACGTACAAGGGGATTAAAATCAACATCATGGACACGCCCGGCCACGCGGATTTTGGCGGCGAGGTCGAGCGCGTTTTGAGCATGGCGGACGGCTGTCTGGTTCTGGTCGACGCGGCGGAAGGCCCGATGCCGCAAACCCGGTTTGTTCTTTCCAAGGCGCTGGCGCTGGGTCTGAAGCCGATTGTTCTGATTAATAAAATTGACCGGAAAGACGCCCGACCGCAGGAAGTCGTCAGCGAGATGTTCGACCTGTTTATCAACCTGGGCGCCAGCGACGAAATCGCCGATTTCCCCTATCTGTTTTCCAGCACAAAAGAGGGATACGCGACGGCGGACCCTGACGTCCGAACCGATTCTATCGTTCCGCTGCTGGACATGATTCTGGAAAAGATTCCGGCGCCGACGGTCGAGCTGGACAAGCCGCTGCAAATGCTTGTTACAACGATCGACTGGTCGTCGTTCGTCGGACGGATTGGCATTGGGCGCGTTGCGTCCGGCACGATTCGCAAGGCTCAAAACGTGGTCGTGATGCAAAAAGACGGCGTCAACACGCCGGGCAAAATCGGTCAGCTGTTTACGTTCAACAACCTCGGCAAGACGGAAGTTCACGAAGCGGACGCCGGCGACATCGTCGCGGTAGTCGGAATGCCGTTTGTCGAAATCGGCGATACGATCTGCCCGCCCAACGATTTGAATCCCTTGCCGCGCATTCACGTCGGTGAGCCGACCCTGCGAATGACGTTCAGTATCAACACGTCGCCCCTGGCGGGCACGGAAGGGAAGTACGTTACAACCCGAAACTTGAGGGAACGCCTTTTCCGAGAGCTGGAATCCAACGTCGCCCTGCGGGTAGAGCAGATTCCCAAAACCGATCAGTACGTCGTTTCTGGGCGAGGCATTCTGCATCTGTCCGTTCTGATTGAAACGATGCGCCGCGAGCAGTACGAGCTGTCCGTCGGGAAGCCGGAGGTCATTTATCGTCAGGTGGACGGCGTCGTTCAAGAGCCGTTTGAAACCCTGCTGGTTGAGGTTCCCTGTAACCTGACCGGGCCCGTCATGGAAATGGTCGGGCAGCGTTTCGGCGAGTTCATCGAAATGACGCCCCGCGGCGACTTTACGCTCATTCGATTCTCGATTCCCTCTCGCGGTCTGATTGGGCTGAGAACCCGCATGCTGACCGCCACCAAAGGCACAGCGATTATCAACCATCAGTTTGACTGTTACAAACCCAAAGTCGGCGAGATTCCCACGCGTCAGACGGGGGTGCTGGTTTCCAACGCTCCCGGCAAAGCGGTCGCCTTTGCTCTGGACGGCTTGCAGGCGCGTTCCGACCTGTTTGTTTCTCCCAACGACGTCGTTTACGAGGGCATGATTATCGGCGAGAACGCCCGATCCAACGACCTGGTTGTCAATCCGACCAAAGAGAAAAAGCTGACCAACCTTCGAGCGTCCGGCAACGACAAAAACATCATTCTTAAACCCGCGCGTAAAATGACGCTGGAAGAGTCGCTCGAGTTCATCGAAGAAGACGAGCTGGTCGAGGTTACGCCGAAATCAATTCGTCTGAGAAAGATTCTCCTTACGGAAAACGACCGCCGCCGCGCTGCGAGAAACGCCCGCAACGCGGAAGAAGATCGATTAGCGGCGATGCAAGACGAAGATTAATTCTTTTTCCGCCAATACAGCAATCCCATCGCGCCGAGCGCCAGCAGCGCCCAGGTCGACGGTTCTGGAACGGCGTTGGAGTCAACGGACGCATAAAGAATGCCGCCGTCAACGTACAAGTTCCAGTAATACGCGCTTTCCGGTAAAAGAAGCCCGTTCCAGAAATCGTCGGACGCGTAGTCGCCGGTCAGGCCATCTGGAGAATCAATAAGCGTATACGTCGCGCCAGGGACAGGATTGGTCAGCGCCAGTTCCAGAATAGCGTCGTCTGCAATATTGATCTTTCCGCCGTTCAAAATAATCAGCTGGTCGATTCCCGTCGAGTCCTGCTCAAACAAGAGCGTCGAACCGGATTCTGCAGTGAAGTTACCGTCCATGGTCAGCGTTCCAACAGAGTTGCCCGGCGAGAACAGCGTTCCATCTTTAATCGTCAAATCGCCGGTGTAGTATCCCTTGAACAACAACGAACCTTCATTTACCGTCATGGAGTTGGCGGTAATGGGCTTGTCGTCCGTTCCGTTCAGAGCAAGGACGCCGTCTCCGGTTTTGAGAAGCGTTCCGCCTGTGATCGTGTTGTCAAAGCGGCTGGCGTCTGCGGAATCGGTTTTGAATTCCAAGACGCTGCTGTCGTCGAGCGTGAAAGTTCCCGTTGCAGAATTGATGTAGTCCAGTACCGCCGTCAGTTTGCCGCCGTTGGAAATGGAAACGTTTTGCAGCTGATAAACGTTGGTATCGTCGCCTTCTCGACCGGCAATCGTAACCTGTGCCTGATTGATAACCGTCTGAGCGGTTTCGCTATCCATATAAATGCCGCCGTCGAAGGAATAGGTCCCTGCGTCCTGGAAAGTCAGAACAGAATTTGCGTCGAAGAAATAGATGTCGTTCCCAACTTCGGCAGAGTTTCCGGTAAACGTTCCAACTGTTCCATCGCCGGAGAACGTAACGGTTGCCGCATACATTGCCCCGCCCAGAGATCCAGTGGAGTTATTTTCGAAAGTAAACGAGCCGGTTGACATTGTTATATAAGAAACGCTCAACGCGCCGCCATATCTTGTCGATGCGTTCCCGCTAAAGAGCATGGCAGATTCTTCGTCAAGACCTGTAAAAACGACAGCCGCGCTGTTTACGCCGCGAATCGCTCCGCCGTCGCCGTCAGCGCTTGTAACAGAGTTGTCTGTAAATTTGACATCGTCGCCCTTAATGGTCAGCGTTCCGCCGTTAAGATGGATAGCGCCGCCGAAAAGATCGGCTTTGTTTTTATTGAACGTAATCGTATCAGCTTGAATTGTTCCGCCGCTGCCGGAAACAGAAATACCGCCGCCATAGTATCTGGACGTGTTGGAGTCAAAGTTAATCGTCTTGGCGTTGGCGGTAAGCGACGTGCAGCTGATTGCGCCGCCGTAAGAATACGAACTTGAACTCGAGGTTTCGTAGTTGCCGGTGAAGTTGAACGTACCGGTGTTG